>DASSQU010000232.1:0-10121 GCA_035702325.1 Steroidobacteraceae bacterium | reverse complement strand
TGCCTTCTACGGCTACCAGCACAGCAAGGTGCGCGCCGAGGGCGACGGCGACGGCGCGCGCCCGAGTCCCGCCGCGATCCGCTGAACCGCGCACCCGCGGCTGACCGGCCGCCGCGCCGCGCGCGGCGCGTCGTCAGCGCCGGCGCTCGTCCAGGCGCCGCCGCAGCCGCAGGTTGATCAGCTCGACCACCACCGAGAATCCCATGGCGAAGTACAGATACCCTCTGGGGATCTCGAAGTGCAGCCCGCCGGCGATCAGCGCGACGCCGATCAGGATGAGGAACGCGAGCGCCAGCATCTTGATGGTAGGGTGGCGCGCGATCAGCCCGCCGATCGGACCCGCCATCCACAACATCACCAGGATCGCCACCACGATGGCGGCCACCATGATCGGCAGCTCCCGCACCAGACCGACGGCGGTGAACACCGAGTCCAGCGAGAACACGATGTCGATGAGTGCGATCTGCACCACGATCGCCGCCAGAGTGCCGCGCAGCGGCCGTAGCGGCGCGGCCGCGGCGGCGCCCTCGAGCGTGTGGTGGATCTCGAGCACGCTCTTGGCGAGCAGGAACAGGCCGCCGCCGAGCAGCACCAGGTCGCGGCCCGAGAACGCCGCGGCGCCCAGGCGCAGCCACGGCTGCGTGAGGTGGGTGAGCCACACCACCGAGAACAGCAGCCCGATGCGGGTGAGCATCGCGAGCGCGAGGCCCACGCTGCGGGCGCGCGCCTGCCGCGCGCGCGGCAGCCGCTCCACCAGCAGCGAGATGAAGATCACGTTGTCGATGCCGAGAACGATCTCGAGCAGCGACAGCGCGAGGAACGCCAGCCAGGTGTGCGGATCCAGGATCAGCGCTTGGGCGCTCCGCTACGGCAGCTGATCGAAGGCCGCCTTCTTGACCGTCGGGAACAGGTGCTCGGCCGTGAGGCCGAAGTCGAGCGCAATGGCGCTCGAGATGTAGATCGAGGAATAGGTGCCGGCGATGATGCCGATCAGCAGCGCGGCGGAGAAGCCCTTGAGGACCGGCCCGCCGAGCAGCAGCAGCGCCACCACCACGATCGAGGTCACCACCTTGGTCATGATGGTGCGCGACAGCGTCTGGTTGATCGACTGATCGAGCACCACGTCGGGCGGGGAGCGACGGTTGCCCTCGAAGCGCTCGCGGATGCGGTCGAACACCACCACCGTGTCGTTGAGCGAGTAGCCGATCACCGCCAGGATCGCCGCCACCACCGCCAGATCGAACGACATCTGGGTGATCGAGAAGAACCCGAGCACCAGTATCGGATCGTGCATGACGGCGAGGATCGCGCCGAGCGACAGCCGCCAGGTATGGAAGCGGAAGGCGATGTAGAGGAATATCCCGAGCAGCGTGAAGAACAGCGCCCAGATGGCGCTCATCTTCAGCTCGTTGCCGACCTGCGGGCCGACCACATCGAGCTGCACCACCTGCGCGCGGGCATCCACGCCGCGCAGTGCCGTCTCGAGGCGCGAGCGCACCTCGCTCGCCGACTGCTTGCCCTCGGGCGGCAGGCGGATGGCGATGTCGCGCGAGGAGCCGAAGTTCTCCACCTGCGGCTCGCGGAACGCGGCGGCGGCGAGCTGGGTGCGCACCCGGTCGACGTCGACCGCCTGGGGAAAGTTCGCCTCCGCGCTCACCCCGCCGGTGAAATCGATGGCGAGATTCACGCCGCGCACGAAGAAGGAAGCGAGCGACACGATCATCAGCACCGCCGACAGCGTGTACCACACCTTGCGGGTGGCCATGAAGGGGTAAGCGGTCTGGTGACTGAAGAATTCCACGGTATGAATCCTGGGCTGTGCGCTGTGTGCCGGCTCAGATCGACAGGCGTGCGAGTCGGCGGCGGCCGCCGTACATGAGCGTGAGGAGCGCGCGGCTGCCCATCAGCGCAGTGAACATCGAGGTGGCGATGCCGAGCGTGAGCACGATCGCGAACCCGCGGATCGGGCCGGTGCCGAGCACCCACAGCACCACCCCGGCGATCAGCGTGGTGATGTTGGAGTCGGCGATCGCCGAGAAGGCCTTCTCGAAGCCGGCGCGGATCGCGGCCTGGGGGGAGACGCCCTTGCGGATTTCCTCGCGGATGCGCTCGTAGATCAGCACGTTGGCGTCGACCGCCATGCCGACGGTGAGGATGATGCCGGCGATGCCCGGCAGCGACAGCGAGGCGCGCATCATCGACAGCAGCGCCGCGAGCAGCACCACGTTGGCGAGCAGCACCAGGTCCGCCACCAGGCCGAAGACCTTGTAGTAGATCGCCATGAACACGAACACGCCCGCCATGCCGACGATGAGCGCGGTCACGCCCTTGTCGATGTTGTCGCGGCCGAGGCTCGGTCCCACCGCACGCTCCTCGATCTCGTAGATCGGTGCGGCGAGCGAGCCCGAGCGCAGCAGCAGCGCCAGCTCGCGCGCCTCGCCGGCCTGCAGCCCGGTGATCTGGAAGTTGGTGCTGAACACCCCGCGGATGGTGGCGTCGTTGATGACCTCCTCGTCGGTCACCTCGCGGGTCACCTTCTGGCCGTTGACCTCGGTGGTCTCGGGGTGTTTCTCGATCAGCACCACCGCCATGCGCTTGTTGAGGTTCGCGCGCGTGGTCTTGAGCATGTTGGCGCCGGCGCGCGCATCGAGCCGCACGTTGACCGCCGGACCCTCCTGCGACTGCGCCGCGGTCGCGTTGGTGAGCTCATCGCCCGTGGCGATGACTTCGCGCTTCAGCAGGATGGGCCGGCCGATGCGCGTATGGGTGTAGAGCTTGGAGCCGAGCGGCGCCCGGCCGAGCTGCTGGGCCTCGTAGGCGCTGTTCTGCATGTCCTCGAGCCGGAACTCGAGCGTCGCCACCCGGCCGAGGATGTCCTTCACTTCGGCGGAGTTCTGCACGCCGGGCAGCTGCACGTTGATGCGGTCGATGCCCTGGCGCTGCACGATGGGCTCGGACACGCCGAGCTCGTTCACCCGGTTGCGCAGCGTGGTGATGTTCTGCTGGATGGCGTAGTCCTGGCGCTCGCGGACCTGCGCCGTGCTCAGCATCGCCTGGATGGCGGGTCCGGCGGGCAGATTCTCGGTGGTGACCACCAGGCCCTGCAGCGGGGTGGCGAGCGCGTTGCGGGCGGCGCCGACGTCGGCCCCCGCACCGAGCTGCACCCGCAGCGCGTTGGGCTGCTCGCCGGTCACGGCCACGGTGGTGACGTCCTTGATGGGAATGCTGGCCGCCGCCAGCGCGCGCCGCGCGTCCTGCACGTAGCCCTCGAGCGCCTGGGCGACCGCGGCGTTCACGTCCACCTGATAGAGCAGATACAGCCCGCCGCGCAGGTCGAGCCCGAGCGGCATCGGCCGCAGGCCGAGCATGCGCAGCACCTCGGGGGTGCGCGGCGCGAACGACAGCGCGGTGATGTAGCTGTCCTTGTAGTTGTCGTTCACCGCGTCGCGCGCCGCCAGCTGATCCGGCACGTTGGCGAAGCGCACCATCAGGCGGCCGTTGTCGATGTAGCTCCTGCCGTAGCGCACGCCGCGCGACTTGAGGAACGACTCCACCGCCTGGGCGGCGTCGGGCGTCACCGCGGCATGATCCTTGCGCGCCACCTGCAGCGCCGGATCCTCGCCGAAGACGTTCGGCAGCGCGAACACCAGCGCCAGCAGCAGCACCGCCGCGACCAGCAGGTATTTCCAGCGGGCGTATTCCAGCATGTTCAGGCGCTCTTGAGCGTGCCCTTGGGCATGAGCTGCGCGACCTGGAACCGCTGCACCTTGACCCGCACGCCCTCGGCCACTTCCAGCGTGATGAAGGTGTCACCCACCTCGGTGACGCGCCCGAGCATGCCGCCGGTAGTCACCACCTCATCGCCCGCCGCCAGCTTGGAGACCAGCGCCTGGTGCTCGCGCGCCTTCTTCTGCTGCGGACGGATCAGCAGGAAATAGAACACGCCGACGAACAGCACCATGATCATCAGCGGGGCGAACTGCCCCGGGGAGCCCTGAGCGGACTGCGCCCACGCGTCGGGAATGAGAGGATTCATGTCTGCGGTCCGGGAAGCGAAAGGGCGGCATTATGCCACAGCGTCACTGGCTGCCCGCCGGGCCGCGAGAAAATCCCGCGCCCAGGACTCGAGCGTGCCGGCCGCCAGCTGCGCGCGCAGCGAGCGCATCAGCCCGAGGTAGAAATACAGGTTGTGAATGGTGTTGAGGCGCGAGCCGAGGATCTCGTTGCAGCGGTCGAGGTGGCGCAGGTACGCGCGGCTGTAATGGCGGCAGGTATAGCAGCCGCAGGCGGGGTCGACGGGCGCGAGGTCGGCCTGGTGGAGGCTGTTGCGGATGTTGATGACGCCGGTCGCCGTGAACAGGTGGCCGTTGCGGGCATGGCGCGTGGGTATCACGCAGTCGAACAGGTCGACCCCGCGCAGCACCGCCGCGACGATGTCCTCGGGCCTCCCCACCCCCATCAGGTAGCGCGGCCGGTCGGCCGGCATGTGGGGAACCAGCGCTTCGAGAACCCGCAGCCGCTCCTCCTCGGGCTCGCCCACCGCGAGCCCGCCGATGGCGAGCCCCGGCCAGTCGTGGCGCGCCAGCGCCTCGAGCGAAGCGAGGCGCAGGGCGCCGTACATGCCGCCCTGCACGATGCCGAACAGCCCCCCCGGCGGCTCGCCCCCGGCACCGCGGTAGTAGTGCGCATGGCTGCGCGCAGCCCAGCGCATGGAGCGCTCCATCGACTCGCGCGCCGCGCTCTCGGTGGCCGGATGCACGGTGCAATCGTCGAGCGCCATGGCGATGTCCGAGCGCAGCGCGAGCTGCACATCCATCGAGTCCTCGGGCGTGAGGCTCACCTCGGCCCCGTCGACCGGCGAGCGGAACTGCACCCCCTGCTCATCGATGCGTCGCAGGCTCTGCAGGCTGAAGACCTGAAAGCCGCCCGAGTCGGTGAGGATCGGGTGCTCCCAGTGCATGAAGCGGTGCAGGCCGCCGTGCGCGGCGATCACCGCGGCGCCGGGACGCAGCATCAGATGAAAGGTGTTGGCGAGCAGGATCTGCGCCCCGAGTCCGGCGAGCTCCTCCGGCGTCATCGCCTTGACCGTGCCGTAGGTGCCGACCGGCATGAATGCCGGGGTCTCGACTCCGCCACGGCCGGTCGCGAGGTAGCCGAGCCGGGCGGCGCCCGCGGTCGACCGCACGCTGAAGGTCGGCCTCACGCACGCCCCCGGGTCACGAGCATCGCGTCCCCGTAACTGAAGAAGCGGTAGCGCGCGGCGATCGCATGCGCGTAGGCGGCGAGCACCGCCTCGCGCCCGGCGAACGCGCATACCAGCATGAGCAGGGTGGATTCCGGCAGGTGGAAATTGGTCAGCAGTACATCGCTCACCCGGAAGCGGAAACCCGGGGTGATGAACAGGCGCGTCTCCCCGCTCCAGGGTGCCAACGCCGTCCCGTCGGCGCCCGCCGCCAGCGCCGCGGATTCGAGCGCGCGCATCACCGTGGTGCCGACCGCGATCACGCGCGCGCCGCGTGCCCGCGCCGCGGCCACCGCCTCGCAGGCGGCCCGGCCCACCGACATCCACTCCGCGTGCAGGGTGTGGGCGGCGAGCTCCGCGGCGCGCAGCGGCTGGAAGGTGCCCGCGCCGACGTGCAGCGTGAGGAAGGCGCGCCCGACGCCCCGGGCCTCGAGCGCCGCGAGCAGCGGCGCATCGAAATGCAGGCTCGCCGTGGGGGCGGCCACCGCTCCGGGCTCGCGCGCGAAGATGCTCTGATAGCGCTCGCGGTCCGCCGGCTGCGCCGCGCGGCGGATGTAGGGCGGCAGGGGAACCTCGCCGAATCGCTCGAAGAACTCGAGCGCGGGTTGCGGCAGCGCGATGCGCCACAGATCCGCCGCGCGCGCGAGCACCTGCAGCGCGCCGCCAGCGGTGGCGATGCTGAAACCCTCCCGCACCGGCTTGCTGGCGCGCAGCTGCACCAGCGCCTCGTTGCCCGCGAGCGCGCGCTCGAGCAGGATCTCCACCTGCCCGCCCGAGGGCTTCCGGCCCGCGAGGCGCGCGGCAACGACGCGCGTGTCGTTGAACACCAGCAGATCCCCGGGCGCGAGGTACGCGGGCAGATCGCGCACGCTGCGATCCGCGAGCGCACCGCTCGCGCCGTCGAGCACCAGCATGCGGCTCGCCGAGCGCTCGGCGAGCGGCTGCTGCGCGATCAGCTCGGGGGGCAGTTGGTAGGAGAAATCCTGGCGGCGCACGCGCGCATGTTACTGCCCCAACACCGGCGGCAGGGCCGTAAGTGCCTGCTCGCGCAGCCCGACGCCCCGGTGCCGGGGCCGCTGCGGCAGCGTCGCCGCGACGTCGCAGCGCGGCCCAGGGACCGGCCGAGGTTCTTTTGCGCCGCGGCGAAATCGACCGGATAATGCGCGTCCAGTGCCCGAGTGGCGGAATTGGTAGACGCAGCGGACTCACACCAATGATTTGAGCCCTCGGGGAGAAATCCCCGAGGTGAAGCCCGTCAAACTCGGTGAAGGCCCTTAGCAGTTTTCGACTCGAGCTGATGCCGAGCCAAGCCCTGCGCCAGGCGCGCAGGGAAGGTGTAGAGAGCAGACGGCGGGCACCTACGGCCTATACGGCTACGGTGATGGCGTGCTCCAGACCACGAACCGGGGGTGGTTGAGCCCCGGGGCGGCGAAAGCCGAAGTGGCAGGAAAATCCGCCGCCCTTAAAAGCGTGTCGGTTCGACTCCGACCTCGGGCACCATCCTGCTGCTCGATCGCGAGCGTCGATTGCAGCCGCGTCGTAGCGCGGGCGGCGCCGCTTATGTCATCCGCTCCGGATCGCTAGGTAGTTCCCGTACTGTCGAGCGGCGGACCGAATCGTCATGATTCGAGTCACTAGAAGAATTCCGGCCACCCTCTATCGTTGATGCACGCACTGCCGACAGTTCAGTCCGGCGCCGCCCGCCGGGCGCGCGATGGGTCGGGGATCACCCGGCTGGAAGCGCCTCTCGAGGCGCATGCGGCGCTGCCCGGGTGGTGGGGCCGGCTGTTTCAGGGCGCGGCCGGGGCCTCGATCTTCCTCTCGCCGGACTGGATGCAGACATGGCTCGAGGTGTACGGGCGCCAGTTCCGCGGATCGTGGCTGCGCTGGGAGGCGGGTGGCGAAACGGTCGGCGGCTGCCTGCTGCTGTGGAAACGGATATGGCGCCGGGGCTTGCCGCTCGCGACGCTGTACCTCAACTGTGCCGAGGACACCGGCAAGAGCGCCGCCCCTGTCGAGTTCAACGGGATTCTGCACCGTCCGGGTTATGAGGACGCGATCGCCCACGATCTCGCGCGGGCGATGGCCGGACGGCGCTGGACGCGCCTCGCCTTGTCGGGCTACGAAGACTCGCCGCTCATGCGCACTCTGCTCGAGCGGGCGCCGCTGTGCGGCGTCGATCGGGAGGAGCGCCCCTCGCCGTACGTGGACTTCGCCGCGCTCGCGGGCGCGGACTACGCCGCCACGCTCAGCGCGAAGACGCGCTCGCAGATCCGGCGTTGCCGCCGCCTGTATGAAGAGACGCACGGTCCGGTGCTGATCGAAGCCGCCGCCGACTGTGAGCAGGCGCTCGCCTTCATCGCCGAGCTGGCCGTGCTCCACAACGCCACCTGGAGATCGCGCGGCACGAGTGGCGCGTTCGCGAGCGGCACGTTCCGCGAATTCCATCGGCGGCTGATCCGTCGGCTGTGGGCGACGCGCGGCGTCGACGTGCTGCGCGCGCGCGCCGGCGCCAAGGTCATCGGCTACGTCTACAGCTTCCTGCTCCGCGGCAAGGTCTACTGCTACCAGTCGGGGTTCGTTCAGGAACGGGACAACAACCTCAAGCCCGGGATGCTGACTCACGCCTGCGCCATCGATCATTACCGCGAGCGCGGCCACCGGGAATACGACTTCCTCGCGGGCGACGTGCGCTACAAGCGCTCCCTCGCCAAGTCGCAGCGCCTGCTGGTGTGGAGCGTCGGTTACCGCCGCGGCGCCTACGCCTGGTCGCTGCTCCGCGCCCGTGCGCTGCGGCGGAAACTGCTTGCCCGGCAGGTGGCGCCTGTCGGGGAGCCGCCAGCCGCGGCCGGCGCGGCGGCGCACGGCGTCACTCTGGAATCACCATGAAAATAAAGTTCATCTCCTGCTGGTACCACACTTCCTACGCCGCCTACACGGACTGCCTGCGCAAGGCGCTCGAGCGGCGAGTCGGTGAGGAGGTGCACGTCATCGCGTCCAACTGCGGCTGCAACGATCCCATGGACGGAGTCTTTTTCGATCGCAGCTGCGACTACTTCGAGCTGCCACATGTCGGGTACTGGCGCTCGCGCAATCCCCTGAAGCGCTGGCTGCGGCGCGCCCTGCGCGATCTGGTATATCGGCAGCGGGCCCGGAAATACCTGCAGCGCGGGCGCGACGCCGAGGTGCTGCACTTTCAACAGACACTGAACGCCTACGGATCGCTGGTGGTGTTCAAGTGGCTGTCGCTGCCGGCAACCGCCGTGCGCGTCGTCACCGTGCACGAGCTCGATCCGAATCAGCTCGACTACCCGGAACTGAACCGCACCTACAATCGGGCCGACCGGATCCTGGTTCACCAGACGGAGCTGAAGGACTCGCTGATCGCGCTCGGCGTTGACGCCGGACGCATCGACCTCATCCGGCACGGCGTCGACGTGCAGCCGCGCTTCAAGGGCGCGCGCGACGGCATCATCTTCTACGGCGGGCACCAGCTGAACCCGGGGAAGGGACTCGAGACCCTGAGCCGGGCGCTCGCCCTGGTCCGCGAGCGCCTCGGCGCACGCACGCCGATACTCAAGATCCACGGCTACTACGGTGACGGTGAGATGCTCGAGTACGGCCGGCGGTGCGTCGCCGATGCCGGCGTGGCGGATCTGGTCCGCTGGCTGGGGCGGATCGATCTGGCGAAGATGCACCGGGAGTACCGCCACTCCCTCGCCTGCGTGATCCCATTCACCGCGAGCTTTGCCGGGCTGCCCGCCGCGGTGGCGATGGCGAATGATGTGCCCGTGATCGCCACCCGGTTCGCCGGCCTGCCGCAGCATCTGGGCGAGGCGGGCATCTATGTCACCGAGAAATCTCCGCCGGAGCTCGCCGACGCGATCGTGCGGGTCGTCGAGGACGGCCCCTGGCGCGCGCAGCACGCCGCCGCGGGCCGGCAGCGCGTCGACGATCTGTTGAGCTGGAACGCGGTCGCGGGCGGCCTGCTCGAGACCTATCAGGGGGCGCTCGACCGCCGCCTGGCGGGCGCGGCTGCGGCCGCCGGCCCCTGGACCCCGGCGCGCGACACCAGCAGCCTCGCGAGGTGAGTCGCATCCCGCCGACGGTTTGCCGCCTGCTGCGCGGCCGTGCCATCGTGCCCGTCGGTGATCGACACGGAGCATGTGGCCTCGAGCCGCGCCCGCGCCCCGCGCGGCGCCGTCGGCACGCTCGCCGGGATGCTCGCGGCCTGCGGCCATGGCGGCGCCCCGCCCCCGGCCACGCCGCCCCCGGGGCCGCCGCCCGCCCCGGGGCAGCACACCGACGTCATCACTTACAAGAACGATCCCGCCCGCACCGGGCAGAACCTCACCGAATCGCTGCTGACCCTCGCCAGCGTGAACTCGGCCGGTTTCGGCAAGCTGCGCCTGCTCGCAACCGACGGCAAGGTCGACGCGCAGCCGCTGTACCTGTCGGCGCTCACGCTCGGCGGGGCGGCCCACAACGTGCTGTTCGTCGCCACCGAGAACGACACCGTCTACGCCTTCGACTCCGACAGCGGCGCGATACTCTGGCAGGCCTCGCTCCTCGGCCCGGGGGAGTCCCCGAGCGATGACCGCAATTGCGGCCAGGTGACGCCGACCATCGGCGTCACCGCGACCCCGGTGATCGATCGCAGCGCGGGTGCGCACGGGGTCATCTACCTGGTAGCCATGTCGCGCGACGCCACGCAGAACTACCATCAGCGCCTGCACGCTCTCGACGTCACGACCGGCGCGGAGGCCTTCGGGGGACCGAAGGAGATCGCCGCGGGCTTTCCGGCCGCCGGCGGCGGTACCAACACCTTCGAGCCGGGGAATTACGAGGAGCGCGCAGCGCTGACGCTTTCCAACGGGGT
>DASSQU010000231.1:0-2375 GCA_035702325.1 Steroidobacteraceae bacterium | reverse complement strand
GCCTGCTCCGCGATCCGGACCGCTAGGTTCGCGAGCTCAAGTGCGCGCCTGCCGTCGCCCTCTTGCTGTGCGACCAGCGAGCGCTCCGCAGCCAGAGCGGCGAACGCGAAATGGCCTGGCGGCAGCGCTCGCTGCAGCCGGGGCTCGACCTCATCGAGCATCTGCACAGCGCGGCGATCGTCGTGCCGGGCGCGGTAGATCCTGGCGAGGCGCAGCAGCGTCTGGTTGACGACGACCTCGTCGCCGGCCTGGAGGGCCGGCTGATAGGCGCGCTCGGCGTAGTCCTGCGCCTCCGCGAGCCGCCCGAGCTCGAACAGCACCTGCGCGTAGTTGGTCATCGACATCGGCGACACCGCCGCGTCGGAGGCGTCGGCGCGCTGAATCTCAAGCGAGCGTCGCAGCTTTACCTCGGCCTCGAGTGGTCGGCCGAGCTGCTGCAACGACACGCCCCAGTTGTTGAGCCAGGTGTCCGCGGTGCTGGTGTCGTCGCGCCCGAGTGCCACCAGGCGCGGCCAGATGCGCTCGAATACGGCGATGCTCTCGCGGTAGCGGCCTGCGATGCGATAGGTCTCGGCCAGGCGCTCTTCGGCACGCAACTCGGTCAGCTCGTGCTCGAAGGGCACCTGGGCGAGGGCGCGGATGGCGTCCTCGCTGCGACGGATCGCGAGCTGGGGATTGCCCGCATCCTGCGCAATCTCGCTGCCGCGCAGCTGGCAGAAGGCCCGGTCGAGGGCGTACTCCGGGGTGTCGGGCAGCTCACGCAGACCCTCGGCCAGCAGCCCTTCCGGACGGGACGAGGGCTCCTTCTCGGACAGGGCGGCCGCGAGCGCACACGCCGCGCGCGCCCGTCCCGAGGGATCCGCCGTGGTACGCGAGAGCTGATAGGACTCGCCCAGGAGCCGCTGGCCCGTTTCGCGCTGATCCTGGGTCGAATATTCCCGTCCGATCGATGTCAGGAGCGCAACCCTATTCGCGGACTCGATGGTCTGCCGCTCGAGCACGTGAGTGGCGCGGCCGAGCAGGTCGTTGACCGTGAAGGGCTTGCCGGCGGGCGCCGCGTCGGTGAGCACGTAATTGTTGAGCTCGTTGAGGGCCTCGGCGCGCGCCAGCTGGACGCGCGCGAAATCGCGCTGCCGCCGCGCTTCGAGCATGTTCATCGTGGTGACGACGGTCGCGCCGAGCAGCACGAGCAGCGTCAGCGCGGCGCCGAGGACTCCGCCCCAGTGGCGCGCGGCGAACTTGCGCGCCGCATAGGCACGCGTCGGCGCACGCGCCCGCACCGGAAAATCATCGAGAAAGCAGCGCAGATCGGCGGCCAGCTCGGTCGCCGTCGCATAACGCCGCGCAGGATCGCGGGCGAGCGCACGGGCGATGATCGCGTCCAGGTCACCGCGCACCCGACGCCGCTCGGCGCCCGGGGGGAGCCGCGCCGAGGCGAGACCGGGATCGTCCGTCGACGCCGCGCGGGCGAGTCGGGTGTGGGTCGGATGGCCCGAGCCAAAGGGATGCTCGCCGCTGACCAGCAGGTAGAGCAGCACGCCGAGCGAGTAGACGTCCGCGGCAGCGGACACCGGCTCGCCGCGCAGCTGCTCGGGGGCTGCGTAGCCGGGCGTCAGCGCCCGTGCGGGACTTGCCGTCGCGTCCGGCGGCGCGCCGGCGCCCGACTGCAAAGCAGCCACTCCGAAGTCGAGCAGCTTCACGGCACCCTCGGGCGTCACCAGTACGTTGGAGGGTTTCAGGTCGCGGTGGACGACCAGCTGGGCGTGAGCGTGGGCGGCCGCATCGACTACGGCGAGGAACAGCCGCAGCCGGGTGCGCAGGGTCAGCCGGCGGGACGCGCAGTACCGGTCGATGGGTTCGCCCTCGACGTACTCGAGAATGAGGTACGACTGGCCGTTGTCGCACACCCCGGCATCGAAAAGGCGCGCGATGTGTGGATGCGTGAGCCGCGCGAGCAGACCCGCCTCGTGCCGGATCTGCGCGCCCGCATCCTCGGCGAGCCCGCGACGTTCGAGGAGCTTGATGGCCACCTGGCCCTCGAACTGGCCGTCGCTGCGGTAGCCGAGCCACACATTTCCCATGCCGCCCCGGCCGAGGAGTCGCTCGATGGTATATGCGCCGATGCGCTTCCCTGCGCGGAGCTCGTCGCCGCCGAGCGGTGAGCGCTCGAGGAAACCCGCGGCGCAGTTGGCGGCATGGAGCGCCAGCAGCTCGCGAAGCTCGGCAGCCAGCTGCGCGCGGGAGGTCGCGAGTGCCGCAAGCCACGGCTCGCGTTGCGACGGCTCGAGGTCCAGCAGCTGGTCGAGGTACGCCGAGATCTCGGTCCGCCGCTCTTTGTCGGGCCGTGCCATGGGCGTGCCTGTCAGCGTCAGGTC
>DASSQU010000230.1:0-2480 GCA_035702325.1 Steroidobacteraceae bacterium | reverse complement strand
AGCGTGACCAGGCGTCGCAGGCCGGTCCCGAGCGGTTCCTCGATACGCCCGGTGAGCTGCAGGTAGCCCCACACCATGACGTAGACCGTGCCCAGCGTCACGATTGCGGGCTCGAGCGCGCGGGCGACGAGAGCCGTGTTCGTGCCGATGTAACTCGCGAGCTGCGCATCGAGCCAGCTCCAGAACGTTGCGAAGAAGCCCACGGCTGGCGCGCTCCTCAAGGCTGCGGCTCGAAGCGGCTCGCGAAGTCGCCGTGCCCCGCGACTATGAGCTCGCGCGTACGCTGCGCGCGCGCCTGCTCCTCGGCGTGTGCGCCCTCGAAGAGATTCTCGAGCTTGGTGCGCTCGTTCGCGAGCATGCCGCCTTCGGCGCCGATGCGCGCCTGCAGCTCGAGGATCGCCTTCTGGTCGCCCGCGGCACCGATGGCATCGATCAGCTGCTGCAGGTCCGCAAAGCGTGCGCTGCTGTTGGCGAGCGCCTCGTGGCTCAGCACCTGCAGGAGCGCCGCCGAGCGGCGCCCGGCAATCACGGTCACGCCGGCCGCGGGCGTTAGCGCGGCCAGCTGCCCGGCGGTGAGCACCGAATTGGCGCCGACGGCCATCGCAAGGTCTGCTGTCAACCGCCCCGCAGCCCCGCCGGCGCCCGAGTGCCCGTCGAGCGCTCCTTCAAGCGCGCTCCAGTCCGCCGGCAGGTAGTTGCGCGGGGTGCCGGCGAGCAGGCGCTGCATGCCGCGGCTGCCGGTCATCGCCTGGAACTGCGCCTGCGCCTGGCTGAGTTCGCCGCGTGCGGTCGCGAGCTGCTGTTCGAGCACCTGCACCTCCGAGACGAGCTGCCCAAGCGAGGCGGCGTCGATCACGGCGAACTGGGCGCGCGCCGCCGGACTCACCGCGAGAAGCGCGATCCAGAGCAAAGGCAGTACCCGTAGTTGCATAAATGACCTCCTTCGGCTCGGCGTTGGGTGCTGGGTCACTCCGACTCGATCCCTTGCATGAAGCGCGGCAGCCAGTTCGCAGGTTCGCCCCCGTGCGCGTCGATGAGGCGCCGCATTCGCTCGACATGGCGAGTGCGCCCGGAGATCACCGCCAGCTCGGCATCGAAACCCTGCAAGTCGAGCCGACAGACGATGCTGTGATGCCCCTGCTTGACGAGAAAAGTCCGCGAGCCCGGCTCGAGCTGCTCCTTGATGAGGCGGAACTCCCGTTCGGTGAGGCCGAAGCCACCGATGTACTCCTCGGGACTCCCGTCGGCGTTAGGAAAGAACACCTTGGTCGGCGTCTGTTCGATGATGGTGCGGCTGATCGGACTCGACAGGACGTCGCTCGCGCTCTGGGTCGCGAGGCACATGACCCCGTTCAGCTTGCGCCAGGTTTTCGGGCCCTCGCGGGCGAAGCTCTCGAAGGCGGGATCGGCGAGCAGCCGCCAGAACTCGTCCATCCAGCACACCAGGCGCCTGCCGTCGAGGAGTTGCCGGACCAGGTGGAACATGTAGAGCGTTACGGGCGGGCGCGTCAGCTCGTGCTCGAGGAATTCGCTGGCATCGAAGCCGATAACCGCCCGACTGGCGAGCCGCGGGACGACCGAGTCTTCCGGGTTGTCGAACACCCAGGCGTAGGCCCCCCTGGTTACTTCGCACCAGCGCGCGAGGCGCGCATGCAGACCCTCGGCGTCGGTAGGATCGAGAAACTCGAGCAAGCGCGACAAGCGCCGGGCCGGAACCTCGAGCGCGAGCGTACCGCGCAGCGCCTGCTCGAGGTCGGCGTCCTCGCGCGCGTTGAGTGCGCGACCACCGCCAGGGCGCGCCAGCATCTGCAGCCAGGTCTTGAGGAATTCGACGTGGACGGGAGCTGCCGGCAGCTGCAGCGGGTTAAAACCTGTCGGCGCCCCGTGCCTGAGTTCGAGATACTCGCCGCCGAGGGCGCGCACCAGAATCTCGAGACCCCGGTCCTTGTCGAAAATGACCTGGGTCGCGCCGCGGCCCTGGAGCAGCGCGACGAGAAAGCCGATGAACACCGTCTTACCCGAGCCGGTCGGGCCGCAGATGAAGGTGTGGCCGGTGTCCTTACGGCTGCCACCCTCGCGATCGGCGGGGTCGCTCGCGTGGAGCGAGAAGTAGTACGGCGAGTGCGCCCGCGTGCACAGAAGGGTGAGCGCCTCGCCCCAGTGGTTGCCAGCCGCGCGGCCGAGCGGATAGTTGTGAAACGGCACCATCGCGGCGAAATTCCGCGAGGTAATCGGCGCTTTGCGCGCACGCAGCGCGAAATTGCCGGGGAGCTGCGCCCAGAACGCTGCCTCGAGGCCGAGATCTTCGCGCGCCACGATCATTCCGGTGTCGGCGAGGAGAGTGCGGGCGAGTGCCACCCGATCCTCCAGCGGCTGCAGCCGCCGGGCCGCGGCTTCCGCACCCCCGGCGTCGGCGGGCTCCGCAAGCACCTGGAGCGAAAAGTGATGATCGCCCATCACGAACTCGTTGCTGGTGAGTC
>DASSQU010000229.1:0-7233 GCA_035702325.1 Steroidobacteraceae bacterium | reverse complement strand
GTCACGCTCGAGCGGACCTCGATCGGGATGCGGGCCCGCCCCGAGACCCCGGCCGCGAGAAACTCGATGGCGGCGTGCCAGCCGAGGTCGTCGAGCACCACCGGCCGCAGCTCGTGCGACAGGTTGCGCAGCTGGCGCTCGACCCCCGCGAGGAGCGTCTGGCAGGCGCTGACGTGCTGGCTCGCCGCGGGGAGCGCGCGGGCCAGCTGTGCCAGCTGCAGGTGCACCGACACCAGCAGCTGGCCCGACTCGTCGTGCAGCGCGTGCGCGATACGCTTGATTTCCTGCTCGAGGGTTTCGTTGATGTGGCGCCAGGCGGTGAGCGAATCGCGATAGCCGCGGTGGGTCATCTCGAAGGGGGCGAGCGCCTCGGCGAGGAACGCCGACGCCGGACCGAGCAGCGCATCTCGGCCGCGGCGGCGGTCGCGGGAGGCGAGCAGACTCTGCAGGCCCTCGCCGTGGATGCCGACCAGGTCGGGGATGCTGCGCCCCTGCGCGAGCGCGTCCCGGCCGAGCTCGTAGGCGCGCGTGAGCTCCGGCTCGCCGGCGCGCTCGAGGTAGTGCTTCAGCGCCTCCCGGTAGCGCCCCTCGAGCGAGGCGGCCGCTTCCGGTTTCGGTCTGACTGCGTGCATCGATGCCGTCCTCACCTGGCGCGTGCGACCAGCACTAGCGCGTCGTCGTTGCCCTGACAGTTGCCGGCGAGGATCCCGTCCGCCAGCGCCTGCGGCGGGCCGGCGACGACCAGGGTGTCGGCGAAGTGCGAGCGGATTCCATCGGTTGCCAGGATCAGCGTGTCGTGCTGATGGAAGGGAATAACAGAGGCCTGCAGCGTTGGCAAATCCGCGGCGCCGACCACTCCGGCGCGCAGCAGCAGCTCCTCGCGCGCCGGGGAGCTGCCCGCCTCGGCGTGTTGCACCAGCGCACGCACGTTGCCGACTCCGAGCCAGCGGAGCGTGCCGCGCGCCGCGTCGATGCTGGCGATGCTGAGCACGACGCCCCGGGTGTGGTGCAGCGCCTCGTGACAGCGGATCACCAGCGCCACCGGGGAGGCCTGCGGATCCCCCTCGATGACGTCGCGGGCGATGCGCGCCGCGGCCGCCGCCTCGTCGCCGTGGCCGATGCCGTCGATCACCGCGACCACCACGCCCCCGGCGTGCTCGCGCACCACTTCGAGGTCGCCCGAATCCCGGTGGCCGGGGGTCACGAAGCTCGCCACGCCGTAGTCGAGCATCACGGCCGCCACTTGGTCACCGTGACCGTGGTGCCGCCGCCCGCACGCGAGGCGATGTCGAACTCGTCCATCAGCCGCCGCACGCCGGGCAGGCCGAGACCGAGCCCTCCGGAGCTCGAGTACCCGTCGCGCAGCGCCTGGGCGAGATCGAGTATCCCGGGCCCGGAGTCCGCGGCGATGATGGTGAGCCCGGCGGCGCCGTTGTGACTGTGTACCGGCCGGAGCGTCACCGTGCCGTGGTGCGCATAGGAGACGATGTTGCGGGCGAGCTCGGAGATGGCGGTGGCGATGAGCGTTGCCTCGCTGAGCGAAAAGCCCGCCTTGAGCGCCGCGCCGCGGCCCTGCTGGCGGGCGGTCACGACGTCCCTGTCGCTGCTGACCGGAATCTGCAACTCCTCGGACACGCGCCGGCGCCCTCAGTTGATGGTCTTCGATTTGGACTGCAGGTACGCCAGCCCCTCCTCGAGATCCAGCGCCGTCGGGATGTCCTCCAGCGTGAGTCCGAGCTGCACCATGGCGAAGGCGACCTCGGGCTGAATGCCGACGATGACGGTGGCGGCGCCCCGCAGCCGGATCATGTGGGAGATTTCCAGCAGCGTGCGTGAGGCGAAGGAATCCATCACGTCCATCGCGGTGACGTCGACGATGACGCCGGAGGAGCGGAAGCGCACCACCTGTTGCACCAGTGCGCTGCGCAGCTCGAGCAGGTCCGCGTCCGAGAGCGCCGCCTGGATGGTGGCGATGAGGACGCCACCCTGTTTGAGAATCGGTACCTGCACGCGGAATGCGCCCCTCCCGGCCCGGCGGCCGCCTAGCCGAGCACCACCTTGTAGCCGAGCAGCCGCTCGGCCTGCTCGATGCCGCCCTGCAGATCGCCGACCGTGTTCATCTTGCCGAGATCGACGCCGATCGTGACCAGCGTCTGGGCGATCTCGGGCGAGAGGCCCGTGACGATCACCGTGGCGCCGAGCAGCCGCGAGGCTTCCACCGTCTGCACCAGGTGATTGGCGACCGTCGCGTCCATGGCGGCGACGCCGGTGATGTCGATCACGACGACCTTGGCGCGGTTGGTGCGGATGCCGCGCAGCAGCTGCTCGGTGAGCTGCCGGGCGCGTTGCGGGTCGATGACGCCGATGATCGGCAGGATGAGCAGCCGCTCGCGTACCTGCAGCACCGGTGTGGACAGCTCGCGGATCGCCTCCTGCTGCTGGCGTATCACGCGCTCGCGCTCCTGCACGAAGCCGACCGCCACCGTATTGGCGATGCGGTTGGCCGCGGGCTCGTAGGCGTCGAGGATGCGGTTCAGCTTCTCGAAGTCCGCCTGGTACTTGGCGAACAGCGAGCGCGCCAGCACGTCGCGCAGCAGCAGCACGATGCCGACGACTTCGTGGGTCTCGACGCCGCGCGGAATGATGCGTTCCGAGAGATTGCGCGCGTATGCCTGGAGCGCATCCAGCGTCCCGGTCTCGAGAGCCGCGACGTAGCTGTCGTACACCGAGGTCGCCTCGGCGAAGATCTCCTCCTGGGTCATCGCGGTGAGCAGGGCGGCTTCGCCGATACGCGCGACCCACTCCTCGCGCAGCAGCGTGCGGTTCTGGCGCAGGTGCGCCACGAGCTCGCGATGCAGCTCCGCGCGCGGCTCGCGCGGCGGCGCACCGCCGCCCCGGCCCTCGAGCGGCAGCGCGTCCTTGACGGCACTCTTATCTCTCGCCATGTGCGTTGACTCCCCCCACGCAATCGTTCGCCCGGCTCGGGCTGCGGCGTAGCCTACCAAGTACCAGCCGCCGCCCGCCCCGGCCATCCGGCGACTACACGGCCGGCGACTCAGGTAAACACCTGAGTGCCGCGACGCTCGCGCAAGGTCTTGATTCCATGGCTTCCCGACCGTGAGCAGGCGCGCCTCGCTAGCGCGCGAACAGCTGACCGAGATCCCTGAAGGCCTTGAACTCGAGCGCATTGCCGCTGGGATCGAGGATGAAGAGGGTACGCTGCTCGCCCGGAGCGCCCGCGAAGCGCGTGCAGGGCTCGATCACCCACTCGACCTCGTGGCGGCGCAGTCTCGCGGCGAGCTCACTCCACTCCTCGAGCCCGAGCACGACACCGCAGTGCGGTACCGGCACCCCGTGCCCGTCGACCGGGTTGAAGTGTGAGACCAGCCGGCCGCGCCGTCCGAGCTGCGGATTCAGGTGGCACACGAACTGGTGCCCGTAGAGGTTGAAATCCACCCAGTCGCGGGCGCTGCGCCCCTCGGCGCAACCGAGCACCTCGCCGTAGAAGCGCCGCGCCTCCCCGATGTCCCGCACCTGCACGGCGACGTGAAAGGGCGTCAGTGTCATGGTCGCATTGTAGCGCTCAGCCGAAGCGCCGCAGATCGAAGGGCCGCACATCGCAGGCGGGCTCGCGTCCCGCCACCAGCGCGGCGATCAGCTCGGCGCTGACCGGCGCGAGCGTGAGGCCGATGTGCTGGTGTCCGATCGCGTAGTAGAGCCGAGCGGCGCCCGGCGCGCGCCCGATGCCCGGCAGATAGTCCGGAAGGACCGGCCGGGCGCCCACCCAGGCGGACGGCGGCGTCTGCGGCCGGGTCCGATAGCCGAGGCGCGCGAGATCCTCGCCGAGCCGCCGCAGCTTGCGCGGATCGGACGGCGCGTCGGCGGGTGCGAATTCCATGTAAGCGCTCGCCCGCAGCCGCCCGCTCATCGGGGTTACGACGATCCTGCGGTCCATGTAAACGAGCGGTGCGTCGACGTGCGCGGCGCCGCCGGGCAGCTCGAGGTGATAGCCGCGTGCTGCCGCGAGTGGCACGCTGAGGCCGAAGGGCGCGAGCAGCGGCGCCGACCACGCGCCGGCGCACACCACTACCGCTGCGGCGGTCCGCGTGCCGCCCGCGGTGACGATCTCGATGTCAGTGCCTCGCGGCGCGAGCGCGCGCACCTCGGTGCGCTCGATCGCGGCGCCGCAGCCGGCGGCCGCCGCCGCTAGCGCCCGGCACACCTCGAGCGGGTCGATCACGTGGCCGCTGTCGGGAAACCAGAGACCCGCCGCGGTGGAGCTCCCGGCCGCCGCGGCGATCGCGGCCACGAGGGCGGGCGCCATGGGCGTGGTCGCGACTGCGAGCCGGCTCAGGTGGCGCGATTCAGCCGCCGCCGCGCGCGCGGCCTCCGGCCCGAGCCACAGCTGATAGTGCCCATTGCGGCGCAGCAGGTCCGGCCGGTGCGCGAGCCGCAGCCAGCGCTCCCACGCCTCCGCCGCCGGGCGCACCAGCGGCGCGAGCTGCGCGGTGTGGGCTTCGCGGCGGAACGCCGCGGCGGCGAAGCGCTTCGCCCAGGGCGCGAATGCACCGAGGGTGCGCCAGGGCAGATCGAGCGGCCCGCCGAGGGCGAACAGCTCGCGCCAGAACCCGAGCAGCAACGCCGGCGAGGGCAGCGGCTCGACGTGATCGGTCGCGAGGTGCCCGGCGTTGCCGGAGCTCGCGCCGCCCGCTCCGGGGGCGTGCCGGTCGAGGAGCGTCACCGCACGGCCCTCGCGCGCCAGTGCCCAGGCGATCGCGCAGCCGATGACCCCGGCGCCGACCACGGTCAGCCTGTCTTGTCCGCCCATTCGTAGATCGTATACGATTCGTGGCCATGCCACGCGAGTCCGTCCCCGCCTGGTCCGGGGTGTTTCCGGCCGCCACCACCCAGTTCGATGCCGCGCTCGGGCTCGACCTGGCCGCGACGCAGCGCGTGCAGCAGGCGCTGCTCGCCGACGGCGTGCACGGGCTGGTGCTCATGGGCACGGTGGGGGAGGGCAACTCGCTCAGCGCGGAGGAGAAGCGCACGGTGCTGCGCGGCGCGGTCGAGGTCGCGGGCTCCCGGGCGCCGGTGATCGCCGGCGTATCGGAGTTCACCACCGCCGCCGCGGTGAGCTTTGCGCGCGACGCCGAGCGGCTCGGTGCCAGCGGCCTGATGGTGCTGCCGGCCATGGTGTACGTGCCGACTGCGGCCGAGCTCGAGTACCACTTCCGCGCGGTGGCGGCGGCCACGGGGCTGCCGGTAATGCTCTACAACAATCCACCTTCCTACCGCGTGAACATCGAGCTGGCGACGCTCCAGCGCCTCGCCGACGTCCCGAACATCGTGGCTATCAAGGAATCCGCGCCCGATCCGCGTCGCTTCACCGACCTGGTGAACGCCTGCGGCGGACGCTACCTGCTGTTTGCCGGGCTCGACGACGTGGTGTTCGAGGCGGTGACGCTCGGCGCGCAGGGCTGGGTGTCCGGGCTCACCAACGCCTTTCCGGCCGAGTCGCTCGCGCTGTTCGCCGCGCTGCGCGCCGGCGATCTGGAGCGGGCACGGCGCCTGTACCGCTGGTTCATGCCGCTGCTGCACCTCGACTCCGAGCCCGACCTGGTGCAGTCGATCAAGCTCGCCGAGCAGCTGCTCGGGCGCGGTAGCGAGCGCGTGCGCCCGCCGCGCCTGCCGCTCGCAGGCGAGCGGCGCGCGCAGGTCACGGCGCTGGTGGAAAAAGCGCGCGCCACCCGCCCCGGATGAACCGCATCCGCATCATCGATTCCCATACCGCCGGCGAGCCGACGCGCGTGGTGCTGGACGGCGGCCCCGATCTCGGCGGCGGCCCGCTCGCCGGGCGCCTGGCGCTGCTGCGCGATCGCTACGATCGCTACCGCGCCGCGGTGGTGAACGAGCCGCGCGGCTCGGATGCGCTGGTCGGTGCCTGGCTCGTTCCGCCGACCGATGCCTCGTGCGTGACCGGGGTGATCTTCTTCAATAACGCGGGTTACATCGGCATGTGCGGTCACGGCACCATCGGCCTCGCCGCGACGCTCGCCCATCTCGGGCGTATCGCCCCGGGCGAGCACCGCATCGAGACGCCGGTCGGGATCGTGACTGCGATGCTGCACGACGACGGATCGGTGTCGGTCACCAACGTCGCGAGCGTGCGCCGCGCGAGCGGCGTGCGCGTCGAGGTCGAGGGCATCGGTGCGGTGAGCGGCGACGTCGCCTGGGGCGGCAACTGGTTCTATCTGGTCGAGGCGCACGGCCAGGAGCTCACCCTCGGCAACGTGGCGGCGCTCACCGACTACAGCGCCCGGCTGCGCCGCGCGCTCAACGCCCAGGGACACCCCGCGGTCGATCACGTCGAGCTGTTCGGCCCTCCCACGGTGCGCGGGGCCCACGCCCGCAACTTCGTCCTGTGTCCCGGCGGCGCCTACGACCGCTCGCCCTGCGGCACGGGCACCAGCGCCAAACTCGCCTGTCTCGCCGCCGACGGCAAGCTCGCGGAGGGTGCCGAGTGGGTGCAGGAGAGCATCATCGGCAGCACCTTCAGCGCGAGCTACCGCCGCCGCGACGGCGAGATCGTTCCGACGATCCGCGGCACCGCGTTCGTGAACGCCGAGGCGACGCTGCTGCTCGATGCGCGCGACCCGTTCTGCTACGGAATCCGCGCATGACGGCGCCCGCACAGGCGGCCGCCGGCGTTCGGTCCGGGGAGCCTGCGCCGCTCGCGCGCACCATGACTGCGCAGCTCACGGCCCGCATCCGCGAGAAGATCCTGAGCGGCGCCTACGCGCCGGGGGCCGCGCTGCGCCAGGACACGATCGCCGCCGAGCACGGCACCAGCAAGATTCCGGTGCGCGAGGCGCTGGTGCAGCTGTCCTCCGAGGGACTGGTCGACATCTACACCCATCGCGGCTTCCAGGTACGACCGCTGTCGGTCGACGAGGCGCAGGAGGTGTTCCGGCTGCGCCTCGCGATCGAGCCGGGCGCGGTGGCGCGCGGCGCGCGCCTTGCCTCGGCCGCGGACCGGGTCGCGGGCGGCAGCGCGCTCGCGGCGCTCACTGCCGCGCTCGGTGCCGGTGACCTGCGCGCCTCGGGCGATCTCAACTGCGCCTTCCACCTCGCGCTCGTCGTGCCGCGGCTGCAGCCGGTCACCAGCGAGATCCTTTACCGCCTGCACACGCTCGCGCAGCGCTACGTGCGCATCCACCTCGGCCTCGCGGGGCG
>DASSQU010000228.1:0-10618 GCA_035702325.1 Steroidobacteraceae bacterium | reverse complement strand
GGCATCGCCCCACAGGCCCTTGACGCGCTGATCGTCGGCCGAGAGCGGCGCCTCGCCGGAGGCGATGCGCCGCAGCGTCGCCGCGTAGCGCTCGCGGGCCGCGTCCACCTCGCGCTCGCGCTCGCTCTGCGAGGCGTCCGGCGCGAAGTGCAGCGTGTCGTAGATCACCTTGAGGTTGTACTGATCGTGGAGAAACCCGGCGTTGGTATCGATCTGCGTGTAGACGCGGATCCAGAACTCGACGTCGGGTTCGAGCGCCTGCGGCAGCGGCACCGGATCATCGGCGCGCGCGAGAGCGGGCAGCAGCGCGCCGGCGACGAGCGCGAGGCCCGCCGCGAGCGCCCGGGAGGCCCACCGCGGGCGCCTGTCACGGGGTGTCGGCTTCATTTACACCCCGGCGCAAGTGGTGTTTTCACTGGAATTCAACGAGTTGGGGTCCGAGTGCCGTCGCCGCCTGCCGCATGCATCACCGCATCACTGTCGGACGCTTTGACAGTGCGGGCGAATATGACCGAATTCTAGACATTTGCGCCTCCGGTGCCGGACGCCGGTCACACCCTGACAGCGGGGCAGAACGTGCACCCCGTCACACTTCGTGAGCGCCGCGGCCACAACATGTCGCACGCCGGCGGCGCGCGCCTGCACTGGCACGAGTGTTGCTTCGTACTTACCCAGCAGCGGCAGATGCCGCGCCTTTGGGAAGCAAGCAAGCCACGGGATACCACGAACAAGACGCGGACCTCCATGGACGACCGGGTACCGCGCCCACCGGATAACAATAAGAAGACGCTCCTCCACACAAGCAAGCGACCGACAACCCCGCGCAAGCGGGGTTTTTTTTGCCCCGCCGCCGCTCCCCCGCGAGGCCACTCCCCACCCGGTGGCACAATTGCGGCATGCCCCGGCATCGAGCCCCGCGGCGGCTGCGCCTGCTCGCGCTGCTGCCCTTGGCGAGCGTCCTCGGCGCGGCGGCGGCCGGCGCCCCCTCCGGCCTGCAGCCCGAGGTCGTGTTCACCGACTACACCCCGCTCGCCGGCAGCGCCGAGCTCATGCGGCGGCTCCTCAGCCCCTTGGCCGCCGCCGAGGCGCAGCGCGAGCTCGAGCGCTCGCATCAGCAACTCGTCGCGCAATCGATCGATCTCGCCAGCGAAAAGTTCCTGCTGTACGTCCCGCCGCATGAAGGCGCGCACGGCTACGGCGTGCTCGCCTTCGTCCCGCCCTGGGACGATGCGCGGCTGCCGCGGGGCTGGGCCGCAGTGCTCGACCGCTATGGCCTGATCTTCGTGAGCGCGGCCCGCTCGGGCAACGATGCCGACGTCATCGGGCGGCGCGAACCGCTCGCGCTGCTCGGCGCCTGGAATGTCATGCGTCGCTATCCGGTCGATGCCGGGCGGGTCTACGTCGGCGGCTTCTCCGGCGGCGCGCGCATCGCGCTGCGGCTCGCGCTCGGCTATCCGGACTTGTTCCGCGGTGCGCTGCTCGATGCCGGCAGCGACCCGATCGGCGCCGGCGGCCCGCCGCTGCCGCCGCCGCGAGAGCTGCTGTGGCGCTTCCAGGAAAGCACGCGCCTCGTCTACCTCACCGGCGAGCGCGACACGCTGCACCTGTCGATGGACAGCGCGAGCCTCGAATCGATGCGCGAGTGGTGCGTGTTCGATGTGGTCGCCGACACCATTCCCGGGGCGGCGCACGAGCTGGCGGGCCCGGCGGCGCTCGTGCGCTCCCTCGCCGCCCTCGCCAGGCCGGTCGCCCCGGACCCGGGGCGGCTGGCCGCCTGCCGGGCCAGAATCGAGCGGCAGCTCGCGGCGCAGCTCGCCGGGGTGCGCTCGCTCGCGGGCGCCGGCCGGCACGCCGAGGCGCAGCGGCTCCTCGGCGAGCTCGACCGGCACTTCGGCGGGCTGGCCGCACCGCGCAGCCTCGAGCTCGAAGCGGCGCTCGAATGACGAACGCTGAGTCCCGCCGGGTGAAAAAAGGAGGCAGCCCCCGCGGGCTGCCTCGCCGATCATCGCGATCGCTGTCAGCTTCGCGTTGGTCGTCGCAACAAACTGCTCACTTCAGCCGCACTTGGAGTCGCCGCAGTTGAGGCAGGTCATGCAGCCGTCCAGCATGACGACCGCGGCAGTGCTGCAGCGGCCGCACAGCTGCGCCCCTTCGGGGAAGTGTGGCTTGGCGAAGGCGTCGGTCTGGCGGGCGCGCGCCTCGTACTCGGCGCGCTTCTCGTCGACCAGCTTCTGCTGGTGGCTGTCGAGCTGCGTCTTGCGGATGAGCCCGATCGCCTGCAGGTGCTTCTCGATCACATAGCCGAGCTCGGCGATGATCGAGGGCATGAACTTGCCGCCCGGCTGCCAGTAGCCGCCGCGCGGATCGAACACCGCCTTGAGCTCGTCCACCAGGAAGGTGACGTCGCCGCCCTTGCGGAACACCGCGGAGATGATGCGGGTGAGCGCCACGATCCACTGGTAGTGATCGAGGTTCTTGGAATTGATGAAGATCTCGAACGGCCGGCGCTGCTCGTACTCGGTACCCTCGTTGAGGATGATGTCGTTGATGGTCACGTACATCGCGTGATCCGAGATCGGCGTCTTGATCTTGTAGGTCTGCCCGATCAGCATCTCCGGACGCTCGAGCTTCTCGTGCATCCGGATCACCTTGGCGGTGTGGCCGTTCTTATCGCGCACCACCTCGCCTTCGCCCGCCGCCGGCAGGGCGCGCGCCTCGGGAGCCTTGTCGCCGGGGTGGTCCGCGGTCCTGGCCGCCGGGCCCGCCGCGGGGCGCTCGGCCGGCTTCGGCGGCGCCTCCTCGGGCTTGTGCACCTGGTACTTGACGATTTTCCGCTCGATCCTGATGGTCATGGTCTCATCCTGTGTGCTGCGATCGTCGGCGCTTGGCGCGCGCGCTCCGGTCAATACCTGCCGAAGTAACCCTCTTTCAGGCTGTCGTAGAGATTGGCAGCAGTGTGCAGCTCGCCGTCGTACTCGATCTCCTCGTCGCCGCGCGCCTCGACGGTGGTGCCGTCCTCGAGCGTGAAGCGGTAGACGGTGTTCTTCAGATCCTGCTCCTTCACCAGCACGCCCTGGAAGGCCTCGGGGTTGAAGCGGAAAGTGGTGCAGCCCTTCAGCCCCTGCTCGTGCGCATACAGATAGATGTCCTTGAACTTCTCGTAGGGGAAATCCGTAGGCACGTTCGCCGTCTTAGAAATCGATGAATCGACCCACTTCTGGGCCGCAGCCTGCACTTCGACGTGCTCCTTGGGGGTGATGTCGTCGGAGGCGATGAAGTACTCGGGCAGTCTCTCAGCATCGGTGCCTCCCGGGCGGGCGTTGGGATTCACGAGCTCGCGGTAGGCGAGCAGCTCGAAGGAATACACGTCGATCTTTTCCTTGGATTTCCTGCCCTCCCGGATCACGTTGCGGAAGTAGTGGTGCGCGAACGACGGCTCGATGCCGTTGGAGGCATTGTTGGCGAGCGACAGCGAGATGGTGCCGGTGGGCGCGATCGAGGTGTGGTGGGTAAAGCGCGCGCCGGTTTCGGCGAGCTCGTGCACCAGCTGCGGCGCCACCTGCGCGATGCGCTGCATGTAACGGCTGTACTTCGCGTGCAGCAGGCGGCCGGCGATCTTCGCTCCCGGCTTCCAGCCGTCGCGCGCCATCTCCGGGCGCTTGCGCAGCATCTCGCGCGTGACCGTGAACTCCTCGTTCATGATCGGCGCGGGGCCCTTCTCGCGCGCCAGCTCGAGCGCCGCCTCCCAGCCCGCCACCGCCATCTCGCGCGTCACATCCTCGGTGAACTGCACCGCCTCGGCTGAGCCGTACTTCAGGCGCAGCAGCGCCATGGTGCTGCCGAGTCCGAGATAGCCCATGCCGTGGCGGCGCTTGCGCAGGATCTCGTCGCGCTGCCGCTCGAGAGGCAGCCCGTTGATCTCGACCACGTTGTCGAGCATGCGGGTGAACACCTTGACGACTTCGCGGTACTCCGACCAGTCGAATTCCGCGAAGTCGGTGAACGGATGGCGCACGAAGCGTGTCAGGTTCACCGAGCCGAGCAGGCAGCTGCCGTAGGGCGGGAGCGGCTGCTCTCCGCACGGGTTGGTAGCGCGGATGCTCTCGCACCACCAGTTGTTGTTCATCTCGTTGACACGGTCGATGAGGATGAAGCCGGGTTCGGCGAAATCGTAGGTGGACGCCATGATCACGTCCCACATGCGCCGCGCCGGCAGCGTCTTGTAGATCTTGCAGGCGACCAGGCCTTCCTCGCTCACCACGTAGCCCGCGTGCACCGGCCATTCGCGCCACACGAACTTCGTCGCGTCGGTGAGGTCGGGCTTGTCGGTCTCGTGCTCACGCTGCGACAGCGGGAAGGCGAGCTGCCAGTCGCGCTCTTCGCGCACCGCGCGCATGAATTCATCGGTGATGAGGAGCGACAGATTGAACTGCCGCAGGCGGCCGTTCTCGCGCTTGGCGCGGATGAACTCCATGACGTCCGGATGGCCGACGTCGAACGTGCCCATCTGCGCGCCGCGCCGGCCGCCGGCGGAGGACACCGTGAAGCACATCTTGTCGAAGATATCCATGAAGGACAGCGGGCCCGAGGTGTAGGCCCCGGCTCCCGACACGTAGGCGCCGCGCGGCCGGAGCGTCGAGTGCTCATAGCCGATGCCGCAGCCCGACTTCAGCGTGAGTCCCGCCTCGTGGACTTTCTTCAGGATATCGTCCATCGAGTCGTGGATGGTCCCCGACACCGTGCAGTTGATGGTCGAGGTTGCCGGCTTGTGCTCGAGCGCACCGGCGTTGGAAGTGACGCGCCCGGCGGGGATCGCTCCGCGGCGCAGCGCCCACAGGAAACGCTGGTACCAGTGCTCGCGTGCCTCTTCCTGTTCGACGCCGGCGAGCGCGCGGGCGACGCGCTGGTAGGTCTCGTCCATCGTCTGATCGATGGGCGTGCCGTCCTTCGCCGTCAGGCGATACTTCTTGTCCCAGATATCGAGCGAGGCTTCCTGAAAAGGAATCGCGTCGATGTCCTTCGATTCAACTTTGAACACGGTGCTCATGAAATCCGCGGCGCTCCGAATTTTTTCTGACGCCTCGATCCTACGGATTTCAGGGAAATGCCGGCCGGACGCGCGCTGTGCGACGCTCGAAGAACCGCGACCCTCACCGGTCCCCGCCTGTCCTTCTCCGCGAGACAGCGCAGGTCCCCGAAACCTCCCCCCGACCGCGTGACCCTTGGTCGCTCGGGCGCGAACACAAGATCTTGTGTCGGGGTCAAAAGCCTAATGAGCGTCTCGGCAAGCGTCAAGATTCTGCAATGGATTTTGTAAGGTCGTTTTTATTGATGTTTTTCTGATAGTTACAGCATTCTCCGCAGCCGCGTGCACGAATCTTTTTTGAAGAATTGCCCATCGCTCCCGGCACCCTCCGGACCCTATATGTTGTGCCCAGGTGAAGCACAGGTTTTGCACAGCTTGCGCACGCTCACCCGCTCGATCTCCCGCCATCGCCACCCGAGGCGCGCACCTCCGGCGCCTCTTGAAAGCGCCCGTCCCGACCGCACATCCCCCGTCAAAGCGCCCGAGGGCGCAGCGTTTTCAACCGAATCGAAGCGAGGAAATTGCCATGACTATCGTTCGTTACGAGCCGTGGACGCTCGTCAGCCGCTTCGCGCGGCAGATCGACAACGCCTTCGGCGACGGCGCGGCCAGCGCGGATTCCGCGCCGGTCAGCTGGATCCCCCACGTCGACGTGCGCGAAGAGACCGAGCGCTTCGTGGTCACGGCCGACCTGCCGGGCGTCGAAGGCAAGGATATCGAGATCACCGCCGACAAGGGCGTGCTCACGGTCCGCGGCGAGCGCCGTGCCGCGAGCGGGAGCTCCGCGGAGGGTTACGAGCGCCTGGAGCGCGCCACCGGCACGTTCCTGCGCCGCTTCACCCTGCCGGAGAGCGCCGACGCCGAGGCGATCAAGGCGACGCACGTGAACGGTGTGCTGGAGCTCAGCATCCCGAAGCGCGCCAGCGCCCAGCCGCGGCGTATCGAGGTCAAAGCGGCCTGATGCAGCCGGCAGGCTGATCCGGCGGCGCCTCCGGGCGCCGCCGGGTGAGTTCCTCTAGAATCCGGCGGGCTATGCATCGCCCGCTCCTCAGTCTCGCCCTGCTCGCGCTCGCGGCGGCAGCACCGGTCCACGGCGGCATCCCGCCGGCGGCCGGCGAAGCGTCGCTGCCGTCGCTCGCGCCCATGATCCGCAAGGTTTCCCCTGCGGTGGTGAACATCGCCACCCGCGGCACGGTGCGCGAGCGCGGTCCGCAGAACCCGCTGCTGGAAGACCCCTTCTTCCGACGCTTCTTCGACGACGGCGCGCCGCGCGAGCGGCCGTTTCGCAGCGCCGGCTCGGGCGTCATCGTCGACGCCAGGCGCGGCTACATCGTCACCAACGCGCACGTGGTCGAAAATGCGAGCGAGATCACCGTGACGCTGCAGGACGGGCGCGACCTCAAGGCCGAGGTGGTCGGCAGCGATCAGCCGTCCGACGTCGCGGTCCTCAAGGTCAAGGCCGACGGGCTCTCGCAGATCCCGCTCGGCGACTCCTCCCACATCGAGGTCGGGGATTTCGTGGTCGCGATCGGCAATCCCTTCGGGCTGCAGCACACCGTGACCTCGGGGATCATCAGCGGCCTGTCGCGCTCGGGGATCAGTCCCGACGGCTACGAGGACTTCATCCAGACCGACGCCTCGATCAATCCCGGAAACTCGGGCGGCGCGCTGGTCAACCTGCGCGGCGAGCTGATCGGCATCAACACCGCGATCCTGTCGCGCAGCGGCGGCAACATCGGCATCGGCTTCGCCATCCCGGTGAACATGGCGCGCAGCGTGATGGAGCAGCTCATCAAGTTCGGCTCGGTGAAGCGCGGCCAGCTCGGCGTCAGCATCTACACCGTCACCCCGGACATCGCCCACTCGCTCGGGCTCGCGAGCGCGGTCGGGGCGCTCGTCTCGCAGGTGGTGACCGGCTCCCCGGCCGACAAGGCCGGGGTGCGTACCGGCGACGTCATCACCTCGGTGAACGGGCAGCCTGTGAAATCCAACAGCGAGCTGCGCAACGCGATCGGGCTGATGCGAATCGGCGATCCGGTCGAGGTCGGACTGATGCGCGACGGCAAGCCGCTCAAGCTCAAGGCGATCCTCGCCGCCGTCACCCCCGAGGCCGGCGCCGCGGGCAGCGCGAGCGCCCCGGCGCCGACCCCGCCCGGGATCCACCCGGGTCTCGAGGGCGCCCAGCTCGCCGATGCGCCGGAGGCGGGCGGCGCGCGGGTGCGCAGCGTCGAGCCGGGCAGCGCCGCCGCCCAGGCGGGACTCAAGGCCGACGACGTCATCGTCGGTGCGAACCGCGCCAAGGTCGGCAGCGTCGCGGAGCTGCGCGAGCATGCCCACGGTGCCGCGGTGCTGGTGCTCGAGGTACGGCGCGGCAGCGCGGTGGTGCTGATCCCGCTGCGCTGAGGCGGGCCGCAGCGGGGGCCCGGGGGGAGAGCGGTGAACATCTGTGTGCTCGGCGGTACGGGTTTCGTAGGCACGGAGCTCGTCACGCGGCTCGCCCGCGACGGACACTGGGTGCGGGTACCGACCCGCAACCTCGCGCATGCCGAGCGCTTGCGGGTGCTCGACACGGTCGAGCTGCGCGTCGCCAACGTGCACGACCCCGGGACGCTCGCTCAGCTGTTCGCCGGCTGCGACGCGGTCGTCAATCTGATCGGCATCCTCAACCCGCGCCGCGGCGCGAGCTTTCAGACGGTGCACGTCGAGCTCCCCGGCCAGGTACGCGCCGCGGCCCGCGGCGCCGGCGTGCGCCGGCTGTTGCACATGAGCGCGCTCGGCGCCTCCGCCAGCGCGCCCAGCGACTACCTGCGCTCGCGCGCGGCCGGCGAGGCGCAGATGCGCGCCGCCGCTGCGCACCCCGAGGCGAGGGAGCCCATGGTGAGCATCTTCCGGCCCTCGGTGATCTTCGGTCCCGACGACTCGCTCACGCGGCGCTTTGCGCGGCTGCTGCGCCTCGGCGCCGGGTTCCTGCCGCTCGCGCGCCCGCGCACCCGCTTCGCCCCGATCTGCGTGCTCGACGTGGTCGAGGCGTTCGTGCGGGCGCTCGGCGAGCGCACCACCGCGGAGCAGACCTACGAGCTGTGCGGGCCCGAGATCCTCACCCTCGAGCAGATCGTGCGGCTCACGGCGCAGGCCGCCGGCCTCCCCTGCCACATCGTGCCGCTGCCCGACCTGGTGGCGCGCGCCCAGGGCGTGGCGCTCGGGGTTCTGCCCGGCAAGCCCTTCACGCTCGACAACTTCCGCTCGCTGACCGTCGACTGTCTGTGCCGGGAGGACGGCTGTGCGCGGCTCGGCATCGCGCCCCGGCCGATGCTCGCGGTGCTGCCGGGCTACCTCGGCAGCAATGATCCGCAGATGCAGCTCTCCGTGCTGCGCCGCTTCGCGGATCGCCTCTAGCGCGGGGCGGCGCCCGCAACGGGCGGCGGCGCCGCGGCGGGCCCGCACAGCTGCGCGTCGCGCTCGGTCCGGCCCGCGCGTGCCAGGCGGCGCGCCGCCGCATAGAAGCGGCCGAGGTCGCCGCCCTGCTCGGCGAGCAGGCGCTGGAAGCCGGGCAGGCACTCGTAGTAGGTCGCCACCGAGGCAAGCTCGGCGTTGTTGAGCCCGCGGTCGATCCAGCGGTCGTACAGCGGGAAGCGCACCGCTTCGCGACCCTCCAGGGTGCCGATGTCGGCGGCGAGTTGTGCGAGCAGCGCCGCCTTGCGCTCGCGCATCGCAGCCACCGCCAGCCCGGAGGCGTAGAGCTTCGCGAGCCGCGTGCGGCAGCGTGACACCAGCGCGAGCAGCGCGGCCTCCTGCGACTGCTCCTCGCGGAAGCGCCCGATGCGCTCGCCCGCGCCGCGGTACTCGAGCCAGCGCTCGAGCCCCGCGTCCTCCACGGTGGTGGCGAACGCCTCGTTGAAGCGCGAATCACCGCGCACGTACAGCAGCTGGTGCGCGAGCTCGTGGAAGATGGTGGCGATGAGCTCGTCGTCGCCGTAGCGCAGCATGCTCGAGAGCACCGGGTCGGCGAACGCGCCGAGCGTCGAGTAGGCGGGCACGCCCTCGACCACCACGTCGTAGCCGCGCACGGCCAGCGCGGCGGCGAAATCGCGCGCGCGCTGCTCGTCGAAGTAGCCGCGGTAGGCGACGCAGCCGGCGACCGGGAAGCACCAGCGCTTCGGGCGCAGCGAGAACTCGGGCGCCGCCACCACGTTCCACACCACGTACCGGCGGCCGATGTCGGCGTAGCTGCGGTAGCTGCGGTTGTCGGGGAGCCCCAGCTCGCGGGAGGCGAACGCGCGCGCCTCGTCCACCTCGGCGAGCCGGCTGCGCAGCGCCGCGGGCGTGTGCGGATCGGCGAGCACCCGGTCGATCGGCACGCGCGAGCGCAGCAGGCGCCACTGGCCGGCGGCAGCCTGCATGAGGTACAGCGTGCCGCAGCCCGATTGCAGCACGCAGGCGACGGCGACGAGCAGCGCGCGCCAGGCCGCGGCCCGCGCAGCGGGAGCGGCACGCACCGCACCGTGCGCGGAGCACTCGGTTAACATGCGCACCATGCGAGTCTACTTGGTTGGTGGCGCCGTCCGGGACCGCCTGCTCGGCCTCGCCGTGCGCGAGCGCGACTGGGTGGTGGTGGGCGCGACCCCGCAGGAGCTCGAGCGTCTCGGCTACCAGCCGGTGGGCCGGGAATTCCCGGTATTCCTCCACCCAGCCACGCACGAGGAGTACGCGCTCGCGCGGCTCGAGCGCAAGGTGGCGCCCGGCTACCGCGGCTTCACCACGCAGTCCTCCCCCGAGGTCACTCTGGAGGAGGACCTGAGGCGCCGTGACCTGACCATCAACGCCATGGCCGAGAGCGAGAGCGGCGAGCTGATCGATCCCTACGGCGGGCGCGCGGATCTCGACGCCCGGCTGCTGCGGCACGTATCGGCGAGCTTCGTGGAGGATCCGGTGCGCGTGCTGCGCGCGGCGCGCTTCGCGGCGCGCTTCGCCGCCCAGGGCTTCCGGGTCGCCGACGAGACGCTCGCGCTGATGCGGCGCATGAGCGACTCCGGCGAACTCGGCGCGCTGGTGCCCGAGCGCGTGTGGCAGGAGACCGAGCGGGCGCTCGGCGAGGCGCATCCCGAGGTGTACTTCGAGACGTTGCGCACCTGCGGTGCGCTCAAGGTGATCTTCCCCGAGATCGAGGCACTCTTCGGCGTGCCGCAGCCGCCGCGCTGGCACCCGGAGATCGACACCGGCGTGCACGTCATGCTGGCGCTGCGCTACGCGGCTGCGAACGGCGCCTCGGGAGCGGTGCGCTTCGCGGTGCTCACCCACGATCTCGGCAAGGCGCTCACCCCGCGGGAACGCTGGCCGAGCCACCCCGGGCACGAGGCGGCGGGCGTGCGGCTCATCGAGGCGCTCTGCGAGCGGCTGCGCGTCCCCGGCACGCACCGCGAGCTCGGCGTCCTCGCCGCGCGCGAGCACACCCGCGTGCACCGCGCGCTCGAGCTCAGGCCCGAGACCGTGCTCGGCCTGCTGGAGGAGTGCGACGCGTTCCGCCGCCCGGAG
>DASSQU010000227.1:0-7589 GCA_035702325.1 Steroidobacteraceae bacterium | reverse complement strand
TCCCCGAGGCCCGCAGCGCGATCGCCGATTACTGTCGCCTCGACCTCGAGGCGGGACCGCAGGCGCCGGCCGGGTCCGGCGCCCAAGCCAAGGCGAACACGCCCGACCGGGCCGTGCGCGGGCTCGCGGATCTGGTCTCGCTGCTGCTCGAGGAGACCGATCCGTCGGCGATCCTCGCGGCGACGAGCGCGGTGCCCGAGCCGATCGCCAGCGCGCCGCGGACGCTCACCCTGTTCGGTGAGCTCGCGCTCGCGGCCTACGACGGCCCGCGCGCCGAGAGTTACGCACGGCGCGCCCTCGAGCAGGATCCGAAGGACCTCGCCGCCATGCGGGTGCTGGGGCGGGCCTACGTGCTGCGCGGCGATGCCGCGCAGGCGATCGCCACGGGCCGCAGCGCCATCGCCATCGACAAGGTGCGCGGCGGACTCGAGCTCGCCGAGATACTCGCCTCGCTCGATCGCATCGAGGAAGCCCACCAGGAGCTCGAGAGCCTGCGTGGCAGCGGCGTACCGGCGGCGGAGCTCGACCGGCGCCTCGCGCTGCTCGCGTTCCAGTCGGGCGACCTGAAGGAAGCGCGCCAGCGCTTCAATGCGCTGCTCGCGGGCGGCGCGGGCAGCGATGCGGCGCAGCTCTATCTCGCCGACATCGCCGCGCGCGACGGCGATCCCGAGCGCGCGATTGCGGAGTACCGCCGGCTGTACGACTCGACGGTCGCGCTCCCGGCCCGCTCGCGCTCCGCGGCGCTGCTGCTCAAGCGCAAGGCGCGCACCGAGGCGCTGACGCTGCTCGACGACTACGCCACCGAGCACCCGGAGGACGAGCTGGCGCTCACGCTCACCAAAGCCCACCTGCTCGCCGATCACGGCGAGGCGGATGCGGGGCTGGCGCTGCTCGGCGAGGCGCTCGAGCGCCACCCGCAGCACCCCTCGATCGAATACGACCGCGCGGTGATCCTCGAGCAGGCCGGCCAGGTGCACGAATCGGTCACGGAGCTCGAGCAGCTGCTCACTCAGCGCCCCGACGATCCCACGATCGAGAACGCCCTCGGCTACACGCTCGCCGATCATTCCCTCGAGCTCCCGCGCGCCGAGGGCCTGATCAAGCGCGCGCTCACGGTGATGCCGGACAGCCCCGCCGCCCTCGACAGCCTCGGCTGGGTGCAATTCCGGCGCGGCGATGCGCGCGGCGCGGCGGGCATGCTCGAGCGCGCCTACGCGATCGATCACGATGCGGAAATCGCCGCGCACTGGGGCGAGGCGCTGTGGGTGAGCGGCGCGCAGAGCGAGGCGCGCAAGGTATGGGCGGCGGCGCTCGCCCGGGAACCGGACTCCAGACCCCTGAAGGCGACGCTGGCGCGATTCATCCCCGATGCCCGTTAGGCGGGCCTGGGGCGCGGCGCTCGCCGTGCTCATGCTCCTCGCCGGCTGCCGCACCGTCCCGGTGGCGCGCCCCCCTTCGGTCCCCTGGCCGGTCCCCTGGCCGCTGCACCGTGCGCAGCTGCAGGAGCGCAATCATTTCGAGCTCAGGGGCCGGGTAGCCGTCGCCGCGGGCGACCAGGGCTTCAATGCGCGGCTGCGCTGGGTGCAGGACGGCGCGCGCTCGCAGGTGGCGCTCGCAGGACCGCTCGGCGCGGGCGGTCTCGAGGTCACGGCCGACGGGGGTACGCTCGAGGTGGTGACGGCCAGCGGCACGCGCATGCAAAGCGATGCGGCCCGCACCGAGCTCGCCTCGCGCTTAGGCTTCGACCCGCCGATCGCGAGCCTGCGCTACTGGATTCTCGGCGTACCCGATCCCGCGGCACCCGCCGCCGAGACGCTCGATGAGGCACAGCAGCGCCTCAGGAGCCTCGAGCAGGACGGCTGGCACATCGACTACCCGGGCTATGTCGCGGTCGGGGGCGAGTGGCTGCCCGCGCGCCTCACGCTGCAGCGCGCGGACGTGCGCGTGCGGCTGCTGGTGGACGGGTGGCAGTCGTGACGGGCGCCGCGCGCGCGGGCGAGGCGGGCGGCGAGAGCCGCTGGCCCGCGCCTGCCAAGCTCAATCTCTTTCTGCACGTCACCGGACGCCGCCCCGACGGCTACCACGAGCTGCAGACCCTGTTCCAGCTCATCGATCTCTGCGACAGCATCGCGATCCGGGTGCGCGAGGACGGCGTGATCGAGCGCCCCGTGGGACCCGCGGGGGTCGAGCCCGGGGCGGATCTCGCGGTGCGTGCCGCGCACGCCTTGAAGGCCGCGAGCGGCACGCACCTCGGGGCGACGCTGCGGGTGCTGAAGCGCATCCCCCAGGGGGGCGGCCTCGGGGGCGGGAGCTCGGACGCCGCGACCACGCTTCATGCCCTGAACGTCCTCTGGGGGTGCCACCTGGCGGTGCCGGAGCTCGCCCGGCTGGGGCTCGCGCTCGGCGCGGATGTGCCTGTTTTTATTGAAGGTTCGTCCGCCTGGGGGGAGGGGCTCGGGGAGCGTCTGACGCCCGTTGCGCTCCCGGCGCGCTGGTACGCGATCATTCACCCCGGGGTCGGGGTGCGCACGGCAGAGGTGTTCCAGAGCCCTGAATTGACACGAAATTCTCCCCTCATCACAATACGCGGCTTTTGCGAGCCGGACGGGCGCAACGACTGCGAGAGGGCGGTGCGGGCGCTGTGTCCCGAGGTGGGAGCCGCACTCGAGTGGCTGAGCGCGCTCGCGCCGGCCCGCCTGAGCGGCACCGGATCCTGCGTGTTCGCCAGCTGCGCGAGTGCCGCCGAGGCCGAGCGCATCGCGTCCAGGGTCCCCGACCGCTGGAGGAGCTTCGTCGCCCGGGGACTTAACCGCTCGCCGCTCCTCGAGCGGCTCGGAGCACGGGCGGGGAGACGGGAGCGGCTGTAAGATGCGCGCCCGCGTGGCCTGCGCTCGGTGCAGGCTGGCGGGCAGGCGCTGGGGTGTCGCCAAGTGGTAAGGCAGCGGGTTTTGATCCCGCCATTCGGAGGTTCGAATCCTTCCACCCCAGCCAGACTCGACGCCGGCGCCCGCGGGCGCGACGCACAGAGAAATATGAGTACCAGCGACACACTCGCGCTGTTTGCCGGCAATGCCAACCCGGCACTGGCTCAGGACATTGCCCGCAGCCTCCAGACCCCGCTCGGGCGCGCGTATGTCGGGCGTTTCAGCGACGGCGAGATCAACGTCGAGCTGATGGAGAACGTCCGCGGCCGCGACGTCTTCATCGTGCAGTCGACCTGTCCGCCGGCCAACGACAGCCTGATGGAGCTGCTGGTGATGGTGGATGCGGCGCGGCGCGCCTCCGCCGCGCGCATCACCGCGGTGGTGCCGTATTTCGGCTACTCGCGCCAGGATCGCCGCCCGCGCGCCACGCGCTCGGCGATCACCGCGAAGCTGGTCGCGAACATGGTGTCGAGCGCGGGCGTCAGCCGGCTGCTCACCGTCGACCTGCACTCGGACCAGATCCAGGGCTTCTTCGACATCCCGGTCGACAACGTGTACGCCTCGCCGGTGCTGCTCGGGGATGCGTGGAAGCAGGCGTACCGCAACGTGATCATCGTCTCCCCGGACGTGGGCGGCGTGGCGCGGGCGCGGGCATTCGCCAAGCGCCTGGACGACGCGGATCTGGCGATCATCGACAAGCGCCGTCCGCGCCCCAACGAGTCCAAGGTAATGAACATCATCGGCGAGGTCGGCGGCCGCACCTGCATCCTGGTCGACGACATGGTCGACACCGCGGGCACGCTGTGCCAGGCCGCCCAGGCGCTCAAGGACGAGGGCGCCGCCAAGGTGGTGGCCTACATCACGCACCCGGTGCTGTCCGGCGAGGCGGTGGCGCGGATCTCCCAGTCGGCGATCGACGAGCTGGTGGTGACGGACACGATTCCGCTCAGCGCCGAGGCGCGCAGCGCCGGGCGCATCCGCCAGCTCTCGGTGGCGGAGCTGCTCGCCGAGACCATTCGCCGCATCCTCGAGGAGCAGTCGGTGAGCTCGCTGTATGTCGACTGATTGGACTGGCCGAATTCGCAGGAAGCGATTTCTGCGGACATCGGCTTTGTTGCCGCCGGCGAAAGACGTGACTTTCGCCGGCTGCGACGGAGGTTAGGTTGCGCGGGTTTGGTCGCGAACCGGCGCCCGTCTGGACAACTATCGGAGATCTGTAATGCGTATTTCATTCACCTTCGGCGCGGACCGCCGCGAGGCGCAAGGCAAGGGTGCGAGCCGCCGCCTGCGTCACACGGGCAAGGTTCCCGCCATCCTCTACGGCGCCCACCAGGACGCCGAGGCGCTCACGCTCGATCAGCAGAACCTGCTCACCATGATCGCCGACGAGCGCTTCTATTCGTCGATCCTGCGCCTGAAGATCGGCGAGCGCACCCAGGAGGCCATCGTCAAGGACGTGCAGATGCACCCGGCGAAGAACCTGGTGGTGCACGTCGACCTGCAGCGCGTGGTCGAGAACGAGAGCATCCGCATCCGGCTGCCGATACACTTCAGGGGCGAGACCATCGCGCCCGGCGTCAAGAACGAGGGCGGCGTGGTCTCGCACATGCGCGCCGACGTCGAGGTGAGCTGCCTGCCGAAGGATCTGCCCGAGTTCCTCGAGCTCGATCTGTCCGGCATGAGCCTCAACGACACCAAGTTCCTGGCGGACATTCCGCTGCCCTCGGGCGTCGCGATTCCGGAGCTCACCCAGCGCAACGCGCCGGTGGTCTCGATCCACGCCCCGCGTGCCGAGGAGCCCGAGCCGGTCGCCGCCGAGGCTGCCGCGGTGCCCGCCGAGGGTGCGGTGCCTGCGGCCCCCGGCGCACCGGCTGCCCCGGGCGCTCCGGGTGCGGCACCGGCCGCCGCCGCTCCGGGCGCGCCGGCCGCTGCCGCCGGCGAGGCGAAGAAGGGCGAGGAGAAGAAGGAGGCCGCCCCGGCGAAGAAGGAGAGTGGTGCCGCCAGGAAGGAGGGCGGCCGCAAGTAGCCGTTCGGTACCGCACTGACCGGCCGCCGCCGGCGCCCACCGGCGCTGCGGCGGCCGTGCCATTTGCGACCCCGAGTGACGGACATGGCAGGCGAACCGCTCAAGCTGATCGTCGGGCTGGGTAATCCCGGCACCGAGTACGCGCGCACGCGGCACAACGCCGGCTTTCAGTTCGTCGACGAGCTGGCCGAGCGCTGCGGGGCCACGTTCCGCAGCGAGCCGCGCCATCGCGCCGAGCTCGCGCGGGCGCGCTTCGGCGAGCACGAGCTGTGGCTGCTGAAGCCCATGGGCTACATGAACCGCAGTGGTGACCCGGTGCGCAGCGTCGCGAGCTTCTACAAGGTGCCGCTCGAGTCGATTCTGGTCGCCTACGACGAGCTCGACTTTCCCGCCGGGGTGGTGCGCCTCAAGCTCGGCGGGGGCGCGGCCGGGCACAACGGCATGCGCGACGTGATCGCGCAGATGGGCGACGAGTTCTGGCGGCTGCGCATCGGTATCGGTCACCCCGGCGACCGTGCGCAGGTGCTCGACTACGTGCTGGGGCGCCCGGGAGCGGAGGACGCACGCCTCATCCGCGAGGCGCTGCTCGCCGCGGCCGACGTGATACCGGTGCTGCTCGCCGACGGGGCGCAGATCGCCATGAACCGGCTGCACAGCCGCGAGTCGCCCCCGGGCGCCGCGCCGCCGGCCGGCGGCTGAGCCCGGGCGGAAGCGCGCGCGCATGCCCATCCGCTGCGGCATCGTCGGCCTGCCGAACGTCGGCAAGTCGACGCTGTTCAACGCTCTCACGCGCGCCCGGATCGCGGCCGAGAACTACCCGTTCTGCACCATCGATCCGAACATCGGCGTCGTGCCGGTACCGGACCCGCGCCTCGCCCAGCTCGCATCCATCGCGCGCCCGGAGAAGATCGTTCCCACCACGGTCGAGTTCGTCGACATCGCCGGACTCGTCGCGGGCGCCTCCAAGGGAGAAGGGCTCGGCAACCAGTTCCTGTCGCACATCCGCGAGGTGGACGCGATCGCCCACGTGGTGCGCTGTTTCGGGGGAAGCGACGTGGTGCACGTCGCCGGGCGGATCGATCCGGTAGCGGACGTCGAGACCATCGACACCGAGCTCGCGCTCGCCGACCTCGCCACCGTGGAGAAGGGCCTGGAGCGCGCGCTGAAGGCGTCCAAGGGCGGCGACCCCGAGGCGCTGCGCAAGAAGGCGCTGTTCGAGCGGGTGCGCTCAGAGCTCGATGCGGCGCGGCCGGCGCGCGCGCTCACGCTCGGCCCCGAGGAGCAGCGCGACCTGCGCGAGCTGCAGCTCCTCACCGCGAAGCCGGTGATGTACGTCGCGAACGTGGCGGAGAACGGTTTGCGCGACAACCCGCTGCTCGCCGCGCTCGAGAGGCGGGCGGGCGCCGAGGGCGCGGTGGTGGTGCCGGTGTGCGCGGCGATCGAGGCGGAGATTGCCCAGCTGGCGGAGGACGAGCGCGCCGAGTTTCTCGCCGAGCTCGGGCTGAGTGAGCCCGGGCTCAGCCGCGTGATCCGCGCCGCCTACAGGCTCCTCGGCCTGCAGACTTTCTTCACCGCCGGGCCGAAGGAGGTGCGCGCCTGGACCGTGCGCGCCGGCGCCACGGCGCCCGAGGCGGCCGGGGTGATTCATACTGACTTCGAGCGCGGCTTCATCCGCGCGGAGGTGATCGCCTTCCCGGACTACATCGCCGGCCGGGGCGAGGCGGGCGCGCGCGAGGCGGGAAAGCTGCGGCTCGAGGGCAAGGAATACCTGGTGCGCGAAGGCGACGTCATGCACTTCAGGTTCAACGTCTAGCGCGGTGGTGCGGTTCGCGCTCCGGGGACCTGCCCGGGCGCGATGTGCCCCGCCTGGGGGCTACAGAACGCGGCCTTCGCCGAAGGGATCCTGTCCGCCATGGTGGCGCCTGCTGCGCAGGTGATGCAGGCCCGGCGACAGCCAGCGAGCGCAAAACTTCTCCAGCGATGTCAGCAGCAGGACGGCCATTGCGAGGGAGACCAGGATCCCGCAGATCAGTGCGAACAAGATCATGTGCCGAGCCTCAAATTCATTTGTGCCCTCCGGCGATTGTCCGGATTCGCTGCACCCGGACTGTGTGCCGCTCCACCGATGCGACTTCACGCCACTCAGTACTTGTACGTATGCGAGCGGCTCGGGCAGAAGGCGGAACGGGATTCGGGCCGGATGCCCGGGGAAATCCGCGCCGAAGCCCCGGGACCCGAGGCGGGCGCGCAGCTTCGCGTGGGCGCGTGTCGCCCTTGTTTGACACGCTCAGGCGCGGATGACGACAATGCGCGCCCCTTCGTGGAAAGGTAGCTCAGCTGGTTAGAGCACGGCACTCATAATGCCGGGGTCGAGGGTTCGAGTCCCTCCCTTTCCACCACTCAATCAAGCACTTGCAAAGCCCCTCGTTCGCACGATCGCGACCGCGGGAGATTTGCGGGACGCGAGCTCACACACCTTCTCGGATGCCGCGATCAGGTTGCCGATATCGGCGGCCGAGTAGTGCGTGGTCATGTTCTGCGACTTGTGCCCGAGCAGCACCTGGCGGTCCTCGAACTGCACGCCGGCTGCCCGCAAGCGGTAGCCGTACGTGTGTTTGAGGTCATGCACCCGGACCCTT
>DASSQU010000226.1:0-2637 GCA_035702325.1 Steroidobacteraceae bacterium | reverse complement strand
CCCCAGCGCATCGTCGCGCAGCGTCTGCGCGGACACACTGCTGAGCGCCGCCGGCACGTCGAAGGAGTTGGCCGCGACGCGTGTTGCGGTCACGGTGACCGTGGCGAGTACGCCGGACTCGGCGGCCGCGACCGCGGCCGGCACGATGACCAGCGCCGCCGCCCAGGCGAGCGCCCCGGCAGGCGCGGCTCTCACGCGGCCTGCCGCCGCCGTGCGACCACGAAGGCCTCGTCGTTGAACCACAGGCCGCCGTACTTCTGCAGCACGCGCTGAGTCGCGACCAGGTAGGCCCCGTTGGTGACGACCGCGTCGAGCCGCTCGTCCTCGATCTGATTCACGTAAATGGCGGCATTCCAGGCGGCAAAGAGCGTCGAGGTGCCGATCCGATCGCCGATCTCCGAGGGGAGAGTATGCATCTGATAGCGGAACACCGCCTGCTCGTCGCTCGGGGCGCTGAGATCGAACTCCCCGCGCGCGTCGTGCAGCTCGCGGGCAAGCGTCGCGAGCAGCTCGTGGCGATCGACCCGGAAGGGCTGCTCGTCGGGCCAGAGCTGCTGGACGATCTCCAGTCCCGGATCGCGACCCCAGGACTGGATCGCGAGCAGCCGCCCGCCAGCGGCCAGGCTGCGGGAGAGTGGCGCCAGGACTTTCTGTACCTTGAACTCCGCCCCCATCCGCGCCCGCCACGGCTGCGAGGCGAGCACCAGATCGTAGTGTCCGCCGGTGCCGCCCGGCCGCGGGACGACCGCATCGAGCAGGAACTCGTGATCCTTGCGCAGGATCACCAGCACCGAGGGCCGCACCAGCACCGGATTGCCGGTGCGCGCGCTGGGGCGCGTCTGCCAGCCGTCGGCGAGCAGCCCATCGAGCTCCTCGATCTGCGCGGCGTACTCGTGGGCGCTCGCGCCCGTGAGCCGCACCTCGCGCCAGTTCACGCTCGCGGCGAGCGCGGCGTCGCGCGGCATCAGTCCCGGCGCCTCGGCATAGTTGAGGTTGGTCACGACGAACACCGTCGCCGGATGCTCGAACAACCGGTCGGGGAGCTTGTCGAGCCCGAGCCGCACGTCCTCGAGACTGATCTCCTTGGCGACCACCAGCATCGGTACGGTGGGGAACTGACGGTGGGTGCTGCGCATGACACGCGCGATCACCGTGCCGTCGCCCATCCCGGCATCGAAGATGCGCACCGCCGGCGGTGTCGGCCGCAGCAACCCGAGCTCGTGCGCGGCGCGCCGGGCGATCGCCGACTTCTCGTTGCAGGTAGTGACGAAGGCGAGATACTTCTGGCGATTGTCGTAGAAGCGGAACGGGGTCGGCGCCTGCGGGAAGTCGTCGGGCACGGTGCGCCTTCAGCGCCACAGCCGCCGTGAGGCGAGCCGCGCCCCTTCGACCAGCGAGCCGAGCTTGAGATACGCGATCTCGGGCTCGACCGGACCGAAGCCCGCGAAGGTGCCGAAGCCGCAGTCGGTGCCGCCGATCACCCGTTCGCGCCCGACAATGTCGGCGAAACGCTGCAGGCGCTCGGCGACCAGCTCCGGGTGCTCGACGTAATTGCTGGTGGTGGCGAGCACGCCGGGGATCAGCACTTTGTCCTGCGGAATCCTGCTGCGCGCGAACACCGCCCACTCGTGTGCGTGGCGCGCATTGGCCGCTTCGAACAGCAGCCCCTGCGGCTTCGCCTTGAGCACGATCGGCAGCAGCCGCTCCATCGGCACGTCGTGGTGGTGAGGCCCCTCGTAGTTGCCCCAGCAGACATGCATGCGCACGCGCTCCGCCGGCACGTTGCGCAGCGCGTGATTCAGCACCTCGATGTGGCGGGCCGCGAGCCGCTCGAATTCCTCCAGCGAGCGGTCACGGTACATGGTGTGTCGCCCCATGGCGAGATCGGGCGCGTCGATCTGCAGGATGATGCCGGCGCGCACGATCGCCTCGTACTCGCTCTGCAGCGCCGCCGCCAGCGCCTCGAGATATGCGTCCTGGCTCGGGTAGAAGTCGTTGGGCTGAAAGAGCGCGATCACCCCGGGCGAGGCCGCGTTCATGAAGGCCCCGAGCGGTGCGGCAGCCGCGGTGGCCGCCTGGAGGTTCGCGATGTCGGTAGCGAGCGGCGCGGTGTCCTGCACGCTCACGGCGGCGACGCACCGCGGCCGGCGGTACCTGGCGGTGGCACCACGCTCGGCGAGCTTGCGCAGCAGTCCGGGGAATTCCACCAGGTCCTGCCCCGGCTCGCGGGGCGTATCGCCGTCGAAGCCGCTCAGGCGGCGCGCCACATAGGTGGCGTAGCTGATCTTGCTCGTCTCGCCGTCGCTCACCAGGTCGATGCCGAGATCGACCTGGCGGCGCACCACATCCCGCACCGCATCGCGCGCCTCGCCCCGCTCGCGCGCGAACAGCACCTCGGTCACCGCCTCACTGCGGGGCAGGCTCCCGACGTGAGTGGTGAGGATGCGATCGCCGCCCGCGCCCATGCCCGCTTCGCCCCGCCGGGCCTAGCGGTAGGTGTTGTTCGAGGCGTGGTTGCCGGCGAGCCAGCGCTTGAGCTCGCGGTGGGCATCCGCACGGCGGTCGCGCGCGATCCGGGCCGCGTCCGGATGGTCGCGGGTGAACTCGAGGATCAGGCCGTTCGGGTCGGTCACGTAT
>DASSQU010000225.1:0-4428 GCA_035702325.1 Steroidobacteraceae bacterium | reverse complement strand
TCCTCGCACAGCTCCACCGAGATCGGCTCGGCACCGTTGAAGATGAGGCGCACCCTTGAGAGGTCCAGGTCCGGGGCGGGGCGCTCGCCCAGCACCTTGAGGTAGTGCTTGTAGCCGAAGTTCGGCGAGCACAGGATCGAGGCGTTCACTCGGGAGGCGAACGAGAGCCACAGCAGCGGCCGGCGGATGAACAGCTCCGTCGGCATCAGGTGGCTGTGCACGCGATTCGCCAGCATGACGAGGTGGAAGCCGATCAGCCCCATGTCGTGGGTGAGCGGCATCCACGAGAGGCTGACGTCGTTCTCGGTGAAGCCCGCCGCCTCGCTGGCGCCGCGCGCATTGGCGATGATGTTGCCGTGAGTGAGCACCACGCCCTTCGGCTCGGCCGTCGAGCCGGAGGAGAACTGGATGAAGGCGATATCCTCGGGGCCGACGCGCTGCACGCTGCCGGCGCGCGAGATGTCGTCGAGCTCATCCACCAGGAAGGTGCGCCGGCGCAGCGCCTCGAACAACGGCGTCTCGCCCTGGGCGGCGGCCAGGGTGCCGATGCGCTCCAGCGAGCGCCGCTCGGTGTACAGGAACGGCTCGCCGAGGCGCCGCGCGATCCGCAGCAGCTTGCGGCGATGCTCGTCGCTGATGCCGAGCGCCACCGGCACCGGCACGATGCCGCCGAGGACCGCCGCCCAGAACACGTCGATGAACTGCTCGTTGCTGGCGAGGAACACGATCAGCTTGTCGCCGCGCCGCGCACCGAGGCGCTGCAGGTGATAGAGGATGCCGAGCGCGCGCTGGTAGAGCTCGCCGAGGGACACGGCGCGCGCTTCCTGCTCGCCCTCGAGGTAGGTGATGCTGCGCGGGACGTTGCGCTCGGATTCCAGGATCCCGGTGAGCGTCGTTGCGTTCAGCATCAGCGGGCTTCCAGTCGCATGTGCAGCGGATGACGGGTGCGCAGGTTGATCTGCGCCTCGAGCTCGAGCGGTTTGTCGGGCACGTACCGCAGGCGGTAGCGGCGCGCCACCTTGTAGAGGTGCACCAGCATCTCGTACAGCGCAAAAGTCTCGCCTATGCAGTGGCGCGGACCGGCGGCGAACGGCATGTAGGCGAAGCGCGGCCGCTCGGCCTCGCGCTCGCTGGCGAAGCGCTCCGGACAGAACCGCTCGGGCTCCTGCCAGAAGCGCGGGTGCCGGTGCAGCAGGTACAGCGGCAGCAGCACATTGGTGCCCGGCGGCACCGTGAAGCCGCCGAGCACGTCGGCCTCGATCGTGCGGCGCGACAGCAGCCACCCCGGGGGATAGAGCCGCAGCGCCTCGTTCACCACCTGCCCGGTATAGCCGAGCGCTTCCACCTCGGCGAGGCTCGGCGCGGCGATGTCGGGCGCCGCATCGAGCTCGGCGTGCAGGCGTGCCTCGGCTTGCGGGTGGCAGGCGAGCAGGTACCAGGTCCAGTTGAGGCCGCTCGCGGTGGTCTCGTGTCCGGCGACGATCAGCGTCATCACCTCGTCGATGAGCTCGCGCTCGCTCATCGCGGCGCCGCTGTCGCGGTCGCGCGCGCCCATCAGCATCGCCAGGTAGTCGAAGTGCTCCTCGGCGGTGGCGCGCCGCCGCGCGATCAGCTCCGCCACCAGTCTGGTGAGCGAGCGGAACTTGTAGGCGAACTGCAGGTCGCGGCTCTGCTCGCGGGTGACGAACTCGAAGGGGTTGGCGCCGAGCTGCCCGGTGAGGCGGTCGAGATCGCGCCCGAAGATCGAGCGCAGCACGATGTCGAGCGTGAGCTCGCTCATCTCGTCGGTGAGGTTCAGCGGCTCACCGCGCCGGGCGAGCGTCGCACAGCGTCCGAGGAAGCGCTCGTTGGCGGCGGCGATCAGCTCGGCGAACCGGGTGAGCACGCGGCGGTGGAACAGCGGCTGCATCATGTAACGCTGGCGCTTCCACAGCTCGCCTTCGCTGGTCATGATGCCCTTGCCGAGCAGGATGCGCACCCGGTCGAGGCCGACTCCCTTGGTGTAGTTGCGGTGGTTCCCGACCAGCACCCGCTTCACATCGTCGGGGTGGTGGATCACATAGGTATAAGATCGGCGCGCCGGGACGAACACGCGATAAGTGTCCCCGAGGCGTGCGAACAGCTCGATCATGCGCTCCAGGGAATCGTCCGTGGAGCCGATGTCGAATTGCAGCTCGGCCTCGGGGGGCAGCAGGTTCGCGGACGCGGCAGCGGTCATGCAAGCTGTTGAAAGCCAAACTTTAATCTTATATCACTCCGAGCTGCGCGGTGAGTGGCCTTGGCCCGCCGCGCACGCGCTCGCCGCGAGCCTGCCGTACGCCAAGCGCCTCGAGGTCGGCGCGCGGCCGCAGCGCGCGCCGGCGACCCTCGCCGGCGTGGCGCTCGCGCTGCGGGCGCTGTCGCGGCTTGCCGGCCGGCCGGTCACCGCCGCCGAGCTGCGCTTCCCGCAGCACGGCAAGCCGCAACTCGCGGCGGCGCGCGCGCGGCCCGATTTCAGCATCTCGCACTCCGGTCCCTGGGTCGCCTGCGCGGCGGTGGCCGAGGGGCTGGTCGGCTTCGACCTCGAGCTCGGCACCGATGCGCGCCACGTGGAATGGGCGGCGCGCGAGGCGGCGCTCAAGGCCTGCGGGGCCGGCATCGCCGCGGCGCGCGCGGTGCGGCTGCACGGGGACGGTGCCAGCTGCGGCGGCGTGGCGCTGCACGCGCGCCGGCTGGCGCTCTTTCCCGGCGCCGCGGCCTGCGTCATGACGAGCCGCGCGCTGCGCGGGGTCGAGGTGCGCGCGCTCACCCTCGGGGAGCTGTTTGCCGCATGAGCGGGGGCGACGGCGGCGGCCTGCGCAACACGCTGTACCGCACCGCGACCCGCTCCGGGCGGCGCATGACGCGGGCGCGGCGGGCGCTGTACGCGGTCGCGGTGCCGATCGCGGCGGCGCTCATACGGCTGTGGTGGCGCTGCTGCCCGGTGGTGCGCATCGAGGGCGAGGAGCACTTCGCGGCGGCGCTGGCGCGCGCACCGTCGCTCGTGCCCTGCTACTGGCACCAGCACCAGCTCTATTGCGGCAAGTTCCTGGTCGAGCAGCACGCGCGGGGATTCACCGCCGGCTGGCTGATCAGTCCCTCGGTCGACGGGGAGCTCGGTGCGATGCTGGTGCGGCGCTTCGGCGGCGCCGTGATCCGCGGCTCCTCGACTCACACCGGCGCGCGGGCGCTGCGCGACTACTACCAGGCGCTCACTCGCGACGGGGTCTCGCCGGTCATCACCCCCGACGGGCCGCGCGGCCCGCGCTTCGAGTTCAAGCCCGGGGCGATCCTGCTTGCGCAGATGTCGCAGCGGCCGATCCTGCCGATGGCCTATGCCGCCTCGCACGCCTGGCTCGTCAAGTGGGACAAGTTCGTGATCCCGGTGCCGGCGGCGCGCATCGCGATTGCGATCGGCCCGCCACGCTATGTGCCGCGGGTGACGGATGCCGCCGGCCTCACGCAGCTGCAGCACGAGATGGCGCAGGAGCTGCACCGGCTCTACGGCGTGGCGCGCGCAAGGCTCACGGCACGCCGATGAGCGGCGCCGGCTCCGTGAGCCCTCCGGCACCGGGTCCGCGGACCGCGCGCGCGGCCGAGCTGGCGCCGCTCGTCATGCGTTGCGGGGCCTTCGGCGACATGGTGCTGCTCACCGTGCTGCTCGGGCAGCTGCACGCGCGTTTCAGGCGCCGCGTCGATGTGATCGCCTCGGGCCCCTGGTCCGCGCCGCTGCTCGCGGGGCACCCGGCCGTCGGGCGCCTCTACCTGCTGCGCAGCCGCCGCACCCCCTACTGGCTGAGCCGCGAGCAGCACGCGCTGGTCGCGGCCCTGCGCGCGCGCGGCGCGGGCCCCACCTGGTTCTGCGACCGCGGCGAGGGGCGCGGGCTGCTCGCCCGCGCCGGCATACCCGACGATTACATCTGCGACTCGACGGCCCATGCGTTCGTGCCGGGCGAGAACTTCGCCGACCGCTACCTGAGGCTCGGTGGCTACACGCCGCCGGCCTTTGCGGGGCTGCTGCCGCCGGCCGTGCCCGGAGTCGCCCGCGCCGCGCACCTCGAGGTCTCCGCGAGCGCACGCCGCGAGCTCGATGCCTGGCTGGAGGCGCGCAGTCTCGCCGGCCGGCCCTTCGTGGTGATTCACCCCGGCAGCCGGCACCTCGCACGGCGGCGTCTGCGCCGCCGCTCGGGTGCGAGCAAGTACTGGCCCGAGACGCGCTGGGCGGAGGTGGTGCGCGCCGTGCGCCGTCTGCGGCCCGAGGAGGCGATCGTGTTCTCGGGCACACGAGCGGAGCGCTCGCTCGCGGCGGACGTGGTCCGGCTCGCCGGAGTGGCGGATGTCGTGAACGCCGCCGGCGATCTGCCGATCGGGCGGCTGCTCGCGCTGCTCGAGCGCGCGCGCAGCCTGATC
>DASSQU010000224.1:0-12135 GCA_035702325.1 Steroidobacteraceae bacterium | reverse complement strand
CGGTCGCGGACGCCTTCCAGAAGGAAGTGACCCAGGCGACCGCCGATAGCGCCCGCCAGGCCGAGGCGGAGTGGCTGCGGGCCTCGCGCGGGCAGCGCGGCACGGCGTTCTCGGCGCAGCCCGGGATCGCCGTGCGCCCGGCCTCCGGAGGGGTCGAGATCGCGGTCCGCTACGTGGCGCGTGCCAGCGAGCGGCTGGCACTGCGCGCCCGGCTCTACCAGAAGGCGGTCGAGCTCCTCTCGTCACCGCATCCTGCGCCCGCATGAACGAGCGCGCCCCCGCGATCTTCGTCGGCCACGGGAGCCCGATGAACGCGGTGCGCGACAACGACTGGACGCGCGCCTGGGCGGCGCTCGGCAAGAGCCTGCCGCGGCCCCGCGCGGTGCTCGCCGTCTCGGCGCACTGGTATGTGCCCTTCACTGCGGTCACCGCGATGGCAGCGCCGCGCACCATTCACGACTTCGGCGGCTTCCCGCGCGAGCTCTATGAGCTTCGCTACCCGGCCCCCGGCGACCCGGCGCTCGCCGCCCGTCTGCAGCAGCTGCTCGCCCCGGTGCGGGTCGAAGCGGACACCGCCGCGTGGGGACTCGATCACGGCGCCTGGGTGGTGCTGCGGCGAATGTTTCCGGAGCCCACCGTGCCGGTCGTGCAGCTCAGCATCGACGAGACCCTGCCCCCCACCTTTCATTACGCACTCGGCGAGCGGCTCCGGCCGCTGCGCGAGGAGGGTGTGCTCATCCTCGGCAGCGGCGACGTCGTGCACAACCTCCACACCTACGCCTGGGGCGGGCACCCGGTCGAGCCCTACGACTGGGCGCTGCGCTTCGAGGCGGTGGTGCGCGAGCGCATCGAAGCCCGCGAGCACGCGCCGCTCATCGATTACCCCGCTCTCGGGCGGGACGCGCTGCTATCGGTTCCGACGCCCGAGCACTACCTGCCGCTTCTCTACGTGCTCGGCGCGAGCGTGGCCGGCGAGCCCGTCGGCTTTCCGGTGCAAGGGATCGACGGCGGCTCGGTGTCGATGCTCGCGGTGCGCTGCGGCTGAGCGCTTGACGCGTGCCGTGAGCCGTGGCGCAATGCCTCAGGCGCGCGGACTCCCTGATGCCCACTTTCTCCCGACTCGGCCGACAGATTGCAGAGGTCATCGCGGCTCTGACGAATGTCGGCGCACGATTTGCGCTCATCGGCGGCCTGGCGCTGGCGCCCCACAAGGTGGTGCGTGCCACCCAGGATGTCGATCTGTTGACCGACGCCGATGAAGCCGAGGACATCGACCGCGCCCTGGTGAAGCTCGGCTATCGCTGTCTGCACCGCAGTGCCGATGCCGGCAATTACGCGCGTGGCGACGAGCGGGTGGATTTCCTCTATGCCCACCGGCCGATGGCCCTCAAGCTCCTCGCCGGCGCGCAGGTGCTGGAGACAACCCTCGGCAGGATCCCGGTGATCAGCGTCGAAGGGCTGCTGGCCTTCAAGCTCCAGGGCCTCGCCAATGATCCACGCCGCACGCAGGATCTGGAGGACATCCGCAGCCTGGTTCGCGCCAACCGCGCGACGCTGAATGTCGCCGAAGTCAGAGAGTACTTCCGTCTCTTCAACCGTGAATCCCTGCTCGAGGAGCTGCTGCGTGAGACGCCCTGAGGGTGTGCCAGCGCCCGAGAGGGGCAGCACCGCCGCGACTGAGTCGGTGGTGAGACCCGATCCCTTCGAGACACTCGATGATCTCATGTGGGTGATTGAGGCTCTGTGTCCGGCGTGGCCGCCGCGGCCCACGTTTGCCGGCGCGGGGCCCTTCATCCTGTAAGCCGGTGCGGCTCCCGCCTTTGTCGCCGGCCGCAGACAGCCCCTGTCCGTACACGCAGACACGTTGCGCGTCTGGCCGCCAGGGTTTCTACTCCGCTGCAGCAAGGGCAAACCCATCGCAAGGTGGGGACGCAAAGCTTCCGATCTCAAGTGATCTGAGATAGCGGGGCTGCCGGCACAGTGGCCAGACTGCGGTGTCGTGAAGCTGATTCCGTCGGCGTCCGTCATCTGCCCTTGCAACATGGAAACCGCGCTGCGGGGGGTTGCAAGGGATGGCACGTCGACACTCGGATGCTTTGCGCATTCTGCGCTCCTGCACCCTGGCCCTCGCGCTCGCGCTTGCCGTCACGGCATGCGGTCAGGTCGCTGTTTCGCAATCCGCCAGCCCCGCGCCTGCCAGCGCCCCTGCATCGGGGGGCGCTCCCGCAACGAACTCCCCGCCGCTCATCTCCGGCACGCCCGCGACCAGCATCGTCGCCGGCCAGAGCTACAGCTTCACGCCCAGCGCCTCGGACGCCGACGGCGACACGCTCACCTTCACCGTGCAGAACCTGCCGCCGTGGGCGAGCTTCAACGCCTCCACCGGACAGCTGTCGGGCACGGCTGCGCAGACGGGCACCTTCCCCAACATCGTGATCAGCGTGAGCGACGGCTTGCAGTCGAGCGCCCTCGCCGCATTCACCATCACGGTGTCCGGCGCGAGTGTCACCAACTCCCCGCCCGTCATCTCCGGCCAGCCTGCCCCGAGCGTGCGAGCCGGATCGATCTATAGCTTCACGCCGAGCGCATCCGATCCGGACGGCGACGCGCTCACCTTCGCCGTGCAGAACCTGCCGTCGTGGGCGACCTTCAGTTCCAGCACCGGCACGCTGTCCGGCACGCCCGGCGCCGCCCAGGCCGGCAGCTACGCCAACATCGTCATCAGCGTGAGCGACGGCACCTCTGCCGTCTCCCTGCCGGCGTTCGCGATCCAGGTCGCCGCGCCGCTCACCATCTCCGGCAGCCCCCCGACTCAGGACGTCGCCGGGAAGAGTTATTCCTTCCAACCGACGACCAACGCGCCCGCCGGCACGGCGCTCACCTTCTCCATCCAGAACAAGCCCGCCTGGGCGACGTTCAGCGCGGCCACCGGGCTGCTTTCCGGTACGCCTGCCGCCAGCCAGACCGGCATCTACGTCAACATCGTGATGGCGGTAAGCGACGGCACGCAGTCGAGCGCGCTCGCCCCCTTCTCGATCTCCGTGACCGCGGGCCCCACGATCTCCGGCACTCCGCCCACCGCGGTGAACGCCGGTTCGCCCTACAGCTTCACGCCGACCGCGACCGACTCGAGCGGCCAGGCGCTCGCCTTCAGCGTCCAGAACCAGCCCGCCTGGGCGAGTTTCAACGCGGCCAACGGCGCCTTGACGGGCACACCCGCTGCCGCCCAGGTCGGAACCTACCCGAACATTGTGATCAGCGTGAGCGACGGCAGCGCCAGCGCCTCGCTTCCGGCTTTCAGCATCGCGGTGAACGCGATCTCCAGCGGCAGCGCGACGCTCACCTGGACGGCCCCGACACAGAGCACCGACGGGTCCGCGCTCACCACCCTCGCCGGTTACAAGGTCTACTACGGCATGTCGGCCAACGCCCTGAGCACGGCCGTCGTGCTGTCGAATCCGAGCGTGACGACGTACCTCGTGAGCAACCTCTCCCCCGGCACCTGGTACTTCGGTGTCACCGCCTACACGAGCGCCGGGACCGAGAGCAGCCTGTCGAACGTGGGTACGAAGACGATCAATTAGTCACTAAAACTGCAGGTATTCAAGCCGCGGTACTCGCTCGAACGCTCTCTCGCGAGCAACCAGTATTGCCTCGTAAGACAGCGCGGTTGCCGCGATCCACGCGTCGTTCTCCCCGAGTCTGCGGGAAAGCGCACCTTGCAGCGCAGCCATGCGCCAGGCAATCGCGCGCGACAGCTGCACGATCCGAAAGGGTGCCAGGAATTCAACGAGCGCCCTGGGATCCGTGAACCTTTCCGCGAACTCCCCGAGCGAAATGATGCTGATCGCCACCGCCTGCCGACGGTGGGCAGCTAACACAGCGTTCGCGGGACCTCTCCTTCGGGCAACGAGTTCATCTTCGAGTAGTCTACTGATTCAAGAGGAAATCCGACGATTGCGGTGTCTAATATTTCGCCGAGATACGGATAGATAACCCACTGAATGGCCGCGCAACGGCCAGATAATATTGGACGCACGCCGCACGTCAGCATGTCATCGGACAAGCAGACCAGCAGCCAGTGAGGCAAGGCCTGGAGGTGGGGTTGCACGCAGCGGCGCCTGCGCCCCGGGGTGCGACCGGATCAAGCTCACCGCGCACCCGAAGGATCAGCGCGCTGCGATCGCGTGCGGAGGAGCTTCCGTAAGCCGCCGGTACTTCACCAGCAGGTCGTGCGGGGTGACGAAGCCCTCGAGCCGCAGCCATGGCTGGCCCGGCGCAGCCCGCAGCAGCGTCACCGGCGTGTGATTCATCTTGTCGCCGCGGTACACGTTGAAGGCGCGCTGCGCTGCGAGGCTCGCGGTAAGCGTGCCGGTGTAGTGGTGCCACTCCGGGCCGGGCTTGAAGCGGCTGGCGTATTCGCGCAAGTGCGCCGGCGTGTCCGCTTCGGGGTCGATGGAGATCGACATCAGGTGAACCTTGTTGCGATCCCGACCCAGCTGCCGATCGAACTCCGCAAATACCGCGCTCAGCAGCGGGCAGATCGAGGTGCAGCTGGTGAAGATGAAATTGAGAACCACCGGGCGGCCGTCGTTCATCTCATCGGGGAGTGAGATGACCTTGCCGTCTTCGCGCACCAGCTGCACATTGGGGACGGCGTAGTCGGCCGTCGTTACCGACACCGCGCTATCGCGATTTTGCCCCGCCGTCTCGTCTGCATGCTCGTGCGCGTAGGCGCCCGCGACGCCGAGCGCCACGGTGAGAGCCAGAACGAGGCTGCGGATCTGCCCCCAGACCTGTGCCTTCATGACGGGTCGATGGTAGGGGTAACCCCGCCCGCTGGCACTCGGCACAATTGCTCATCGGACTGCTACCATGAAACCCTGCCACGCAGCCATCGCGCCGGGTTAACGTAACGCGCCCTGAGGCAGCAGGCGTCGGACGCCGCCGGCTGGACGTCCGGCGCGCCGGGGCCGTCCGGGCCGGTTGCGGCAACCGCGACGCTCTCCGTAGAAACGGCTCCCCGCAGGTGGAATCATTGATGAGGCGTGCGGTCCTTATCCGAGGGTCCTCCGCTTGATAACAACCACGTAACTTCGCCGGAGGCGCTGGCACGCGTGTTCAGCACGCTCTATCGGACATCGCTCGCCGCAACTGGGACATCCCTGGCCGTGCTTGCTCTGGCTTCCCTCGCGGAGCCGAGCCGGGCGGTGCCGCCCCGGCAGCCGCCGGTGCCCATCGGCGCGGGCGAGAGCCTGTACCTGCGCGGCGTCCTGTCCACGGGCGAGCCGCTGCGCGGCGAGCGCGCGTCGGCCCCAGGGGTCGAGGGCGCGGCGGCGGCGTGTGTGAACTGCCACCGCCGCAGCGGCCTCGGCCAGCTCGAGGGCGTGGCACCGGTTCCGCCGATCACCGCGAGGTATCTGTACCGCCCGCGCACCGCGTATCGACCCCCTCATGAGGATAGCGGCGAGCTCCCTGGGGCCGTCCCCGAGCCCGGTGCACGGCCTGAGGTGCTGGAACAGGCCCGCGGCGCTTACACGGACACCACGCTGGCACGTGCGATACGCGAGGGAGTCGGAGTCGACGGACATCGGCTGTCCTTCCTGATGCCGCGCTTCCGCATCGACGATGCAGATATGGCCTCGCTGATCGCCTACCTGAATCGGCTGTCGCAACGGCCCTCGCCCGGCGTCGGCGATACGACGCTCGCGTTCGCCACGATCATCACTCCCGATGCCGATCCGCTCAAGCGACGCGGCATGCTCGACGTGCTGAGGCATTTCTTCGGCCAGGGCAATGTATTCATGGCCGGCAAGGGTCCGCCGCCGCAATACTCGCACCGCTTCACTCCGACGCCCCACCGCTGGCAGCTCAACGTCTGGGAGCTGACCGGCGCACCCGAGTCCTGGGAAGCGCAGCTCGACGGGCGACTGAAGGAAGAACCGGTTTTTGCAGTGATCTCCGGACTCGGCGGCAAAACCTGGGAACCCATTCACCGCTTCTGCGAGAGCTCAGGCGTACCGTGCCTGTTCCCGAACGTCGATCTGCCGGTCGTCGCCGAGCAGGATTTCTACGAAATCTATTTCTCACAGGGCGTGTTGCTCGAAGCCCGACTGATTGCCGAGCGGCTGCGATCACCGGCCGGCACCGGCGCGGGGGCCCCGGCCGGGTCGCGACGGCTGGTACAGGTTTATCGCCGCGGGGACAACGGCGAGAACGCCGCCGGTGCACTGCGCCGCGCCCCGGCTCCGAGCGTGCCGGAGGCTGTCGATCACGTACTCGAGCCCGAAGCGGATCCGGCCCGGGTGCGGGAGGCCCAGGAGGATGTTCGCCAGGACGATGTGATCGTGCTGTGGCTGCGACCGCCCGACCTCGGCGCGCTGCCGGCGCAGCCGCCGGCAGCCGCGGCGGTATTCGTGTCGGGCGTCATGGGTGGGCTTGAGCGTGCGCCGCTCGCCCCCGGTTGGCGTGCGGTCGCCCGCATGACGTACCCGTTTGCCCTGCCGGACCAGCGTCGGGTATATATGGATTTTTCGCTCGGCTGGATGCGGTTCAACGGCGTTCCGGTGGTCGATGAGCTCACGCAATCCAACACCTATCTCGCCTGCATGATCACCGCCGAGGCGGTCCGCATTATGGGGGAGGATCTCCTCCGGGACCATCTGGTGGAGACTCTGGAGATGCATGTGGGCACGCGGCTCGTGAACGGCTATTACCCGCGCCTCGAGCTGGCCCCGGGACAGAGCTTCGCCTCCAAGGGAGGTTTTCTGGTGCGCTTTGCCGAGCCGCAGGGGACGCGCCTCATAGCCGACGGCGAATGGAGCGTGCCGTGACGGGGATTGCGACGCGCATCCGATGCGCGCGAGCCGGGATCCAGCGGTCGGCGCTGGCCGCGCTGATCCTGCTGGCCGCCTCGGCCGGCACCGCTGGCGCGACCGCCCCGGGCGATGCCGAGCGAATCTATCGCGCGGGAATACTGCCCTCGGGTCAACCGCTGCGCGGCGTGCGCGAGGGCGGGACCGCGATCGAGGGCCGCGCCGCCGCGTGCGTCAACTGCCATCGGCGCAGTGGCATCGGGGTCAACGAGGGGAAAACGGTGATTCCGCCCATCACCGGAAAGTACCTGCTGCACGCCGGTGAGCGGCCGCTACCCGAGTCGGCGCTGCAGCCGGCCGGCGCCTCGATCGGGCGACGGACCGGATATGACGATCAGAAGCTGGTGCGCGCCATTCGCAAGGGCATCAATGCCGACGGCAAGCCGCTTAGCTACCTGATGCCGCGCTTCACGCTGAGCGATGCCGACGCGGCGCTGCTCGTTGACTACCTCAAATCGCTCTCGAGCCGGCCCGGGCCGGGCGTGGCCCATGACGAGGTGAATTTTGCGACCGTCATCACCCCGGATGCGGATCCCGCGGAGCGCAGCGGCACGCTCGATGTCTTGCAGCACTTCTTTGCGAACAAGGATATCCACGAGCGCGGGCATGATCCGCCACTGATCTCGGCGCGTCGCATCCGCTATCGGGTCATCTACAAGTGGCGGCTTCACGTCTGGGAGCTGTCGGGCCCACCGGACACCTGGCAGGGGCAGCTCGAGGCGCGCCTGCGCTCCGAGCCGGTGCTCGCGGTGATCTCCGGCGTCGGGGGCCGCGACTGGGCACCGGTCCACCGCTTCTGCGAGCACGCGGCCCTGCCGTGCCTCTTCCCCAACGTGCGATTGCCGCCGGTCGCGGAGGGCGATTTCTACCCGGTGTATTTCTCGCGCGGGGTGCTGCTCGAGGCCGATCTGATTCGCGCCGCGCTACGCAACTCCGCCCGCCCCCCCGGGGGGCGGCTGATTCAGGTCTATCGCCGCGGCGACATCGGCGAGGCAGCGGCGCGCGCGCTGCGGGCCCAGCCGGCCGGACAGGGGCCCGAGTGGATCGAGCAGCCACTGCCCGAGCGCGGCGGCCTCGCTGACCTCCGCGAAGCGCTCGACGGGGTACATCCGGACGACACCGTCGTGCTGTGGCTGCGTGCTGATGATCTGGGCAAGCTCCCGGCCGATCCGCCGGTAGCGGCGGCCATATTCGCGTCCGGCTTGATGGGGAGCCTAGAGAACGCGCCACTGCCGGCCGCGTGGCGCAGCGTGACCCGTATCACCTACCCGGTCGACCTCCCGCAGCGACGAGCGATGCGGCTCATTCAACCGCTCACCTGGTTCCGGACCCAGGGGATCCCGGTGGTCGCGGAACGCGTCCAGGTCGACACCTACGTCGCCTGTCAGGTCCTGTCGGAAGCGGTCGGGCATGCGTTTGCCGACATGGTGCCCGACTACCTGATCGAGCAGATCGAGAACATGGTGAGCCTCAAGTTGCTCGACGGCTACTACCCCAGGCTCGGACTGGCACCCGGGCAGCGCTTCGCCTCCAAGGGCGGATACATCATCCGGCTTTCACCTCAACCGGGTGGGCCGGTGATGCCGGTGAGCGACTGGGTGGTGCCCTGAGCGAGCGTGAGCGGCCGCGGTAGACACCGGGCGCACGCCGAACCCCGAAAACAGTTCAACACGTGCGGGAGAACAGGAAGTGATGCGAGGACGGAAGTTTCTTGTGGCCGCGATCTGCGCGGTCGCGCTCGGCGGTCCCCAAGCCGATGGTGAGCCATGGACGCCGCCGCCCCGACTCACCGCGAGCCAGGCACAGGCGGGCGTTCATGCCGACCCGGAGAAAATTCGTGCTGCCGTGAAGCTCCTCGCCAGCGATGGCCTGGAAGGACGCGGCACCGGGCAGCGCGGCGGGGACCTCGCGGCAGACTACCTCGCAAAACAGTTCGCTTCGTTGGGCCTTGAGCCTGCCGGCGACAATGGGACTTATTTCCAGGCGATCCCGATGATCGAGGTGAAGACGCTGGCCGATACGGCCTTCACCGTCGTGACGCCGAGCCTCGAGACGATGAAGGTCAGGAACCTCGAGGAGTTCGTAACCAGCAACGAGAGCCGGACCGCGTCGGCCTACGTAGATGCGCCGATCGTATTTGTCGGATATGGCATCAGGGCCCCCGAATACGGTTGGGACGACTACAAGGACACGATCCTGGACGGCAAGGTGGCGCTGGTGCTTGCCGATCAGCCGGCATCCGTCGGCGGCAAGACCTTCAAGGGCGAGACGCTGACGGATTACGGCGGGTGGAGATACAAGTTCGACGAGACCGCGCAGCGCGGCGCGATCGCCACGCTCATCATTCACCGGCCCGGCTCACCGGGCGACAGCTGGGAGGTGGTGCGCAATTCCTGGGGACGGGCGCGTATCTACCTCGAGGAGGATGGTGCGTCGAGACTCCGCGCCGCCTCGTGGCTTGCGTCTGACGCCGCAAAGAGGCTCGTTGCCATGGCCGGGTTCGATCTCGACCAGCTGTTCAAGCAGGCGCAGTCGAAGGACTTCAGGCCGATCGAGCTGCCGCTGCGCCTGCAGGCGCACGTCGCCAGCCGGATCCGGCCGTTCGTTTCACGGAACGTGCTGGCCGTGCGGCCGGCGCGGGGCGCCTTCGCCGAGGAGGCCGTGCTCTATACCGCCCATTATGACCATCTCGGCACCGACCCGGGGCGGCAAGGGCACAACATCTACAACGGCGCGGTCGACGCGACCGGATGCGGTGTGCTGCTGGAAGTCGCGCGCGCATGGGCGAAGACGCCGGCGGTGCCGTCACGGGCGATCGTTTTCGCCGCCCTGGCGGGCGAAGATCAGGGGCTCCTCGGTTCGGAGTTTCTCGCGCGGCACTCACCGGTGCCGCCTGGGAAGATCTCCCTGGACCTGAACTACGACGCGCTGCCGCCCATCGGCGAGCCGGAGGCGGTGGTCGTCGGCGGTGCGGAACGCACCACGTTCTATTCCACGGTGAAAGCCACGACGAAGGCTCTGCAGCTCGCGATCGAGCGGGATCGGCCCGACGATCCGGGCCATCGCGCCTCGAGCGATCTCAATCTGGCGCGCGCCGGGATCCCCTCCTTTTCGCTAGCCGCCGGGCAGAAATTCAAAGGACATCCGGCGACCTGGGGCGCGGCGCAGAATCGTGATTACCTCGAGCACCGCTATCGCCAACCCACCGACCAATACGAACCGGGGATGGCCTTTGCCGGTGCTGCAAGGCTTGCGACGCTCGGTTATGAGCTCGGAGTGCAGGCGGCTTCGCAGACCGACCTGGTCGCTTGGCTTCCTGGCGATGTGTTCGAGGCGGAGCGCAAGCGTAGCCAGCGTGCGGAGATCCAGCACCGAATGCCCGAGCGCAAGGCCAGGCGCCACCCGTCCTAGACTGTCGCAGCCCTCATGGCTTTTCCTCACGCGGCGCCGGTCGCGGTGATTCAATCACCAGCTGGTCGGCATGAAACGCGCCGATGTGGATTGCGACGCGATCTCCGGGCTTCAGCTCGCGCCCGGCGTTGCTGAATACCATCCAGTACTCGCGTCCGTTCTCGGGCGGGCTGGTCTGCCGCAGCTTGCCGATCTTCTCGGTCGCGGGGACCTCGAGCTTCGCTCCCGTCCTTTCCGAGATCAGGTAAGGATTGGCCTTCTTGTCATTCAGGACCTGGGCTCTATCGGCGTCGACAACCCGGTAGCTGAAGCGAATCATGGCGCCCGAGGCGGAATAGCGCACGTGGATGTCGTCGATGCCCCACCGCCTGCGCAGCATGAGCGCCTGACGGCCGCTGGTCACGCTGTTGGCATACAACGTCGGAGTCACCGCGGGCGGCACGATCGCGGTGGGGCTCCGCGCCGGCACGCCGGGCTTCTGCTGAGCCTGAGCGGCGCAGGCCAGCAGGGTCGAAACACACATACCAATGAGCATTCGAATCATGAGCACCCCATGCGGCCCAGCGTCTTCGTCGCATTCCAGCGTGCCGGCGACCCCTGACCTCCCGTCAGGGCCGAGACTGTGGTTCCTGCTTCTTCTGCCTTTCCTTTTGCGCTGCGGTGCGTCGCTCGAGGGCCCGGTTGCGAACCTGGCGCTGCTGCTCGGGCGTCAGCACATTGAAAACCTGCGCGCGCTCAATTCGCCGATACCCCTCGAGCATCGCGTCCTTCTGCTCGGGGCCGAGCTTCGCGTCTCGGGAGACGGTGTCCAGGCGCGTCTGGGTGTCCCGGTGGATCTGGTCGATCTTCGCCTGCTGCTCCGGCGTATAGCTCAACCCGGCAAAGTCCTGCATCGGATCCGGGACGTGCTTCATGCGCAGCACGGGCGGGTGTGTTGCCCGCGGCGCCGGCGGTGCGGGCGCTTGTCCTTGCGCCCGCGGCGTGGCTAGTGCCACGCACGCAATGAGCAGCAGTCCCATTGCAGCCGTCAGTGGCTTGAGAAGTCGGGCCCTCTCCATACGGCACCGTGTCATTTGCTCTTCGCAACGAGTTTCGCGGCGGTCTTCGGGGCGGTGAAGAGCGCGTCGTCCAGCTGCGGATTCACCTGGGCGCTCTCGATGGTCATCTTGTGCTGCGAATTCCTCACTCCCACCACCGTGGTTTCGAACACATGGGGAATCATCAGGCCGTTCACGTTCCGATAGTCTCGATAGTAGATCTCCACCGGATGCATCCCGCCGTCGATGCGGCGGGGCACGCCTTCGATCTTGAGCTCGAGGAACGTCTTGGCATCGACCCACAGATGCCGTACGTGGCCATCTTTCGCGGTGAGCTTCAGCTTGTAGGCGTCCTGCCCCTCTACCTTGTCCATCCCGTCGAGATCCACGCGCGTGCCCTTCGCGGCATAATCCATGAGGGGTCCGTCCAGATCGGACTCCATCGAAGCCGCCTTGAGCTCCTCCGCGGTGAAGGGCTCGAGGTCCCGGCGTCCGAGGTAGGGGCGCAGCTTCCACCCTTTGGTGCCGTCGTAGACCTGGATGGCATTATCCTTGGCAAACTCGATCTCCACTCGCGTCTTCCTGGGTCGCTTCATCTCGAACACGAACGGAAGCTGCGTATGCTGCTTTCCGCCGGCGTCCATCTTCCCTGAGAAACGGAGTGTGTGGACCGCCCGCCACGCCTGCCGCCCGCCTTTCGCCTCGATATCGCGGTCCACGATCTGGGCTGCGGTGAGTTCCGTGGGCGTGGCGGGCGCATTCGCGGCCAGAACGACGGGGAGGGCCAGGGACAACAGGACCCCGGGCAGCAT
>DASSQU010000223.1:0-5529 GCA_035702325.1 Steroidobacteraceae bacterium | reverse complement strand
TCATGGTAAGCCTCGCGTGGCGCACCGTCGTGCCGCCGCCGCCGGGGGCGCTCGCGCTCTCCTTCGCGGGCTCGGCGCTCGTTCTCGCCGGCGGCTTCTGTGGCGGCACGCTCGTCTATCGCTTCGGCGTAGGTGTCTCATGGCGCGCGCCCGCCGGCGGGTGAGGCAGGCACGGCATCCGGCACGGGCACGGCCGGGTGCGGCTGAGGCGGCGCCGTCCGCGCTGCTCGAGGCGCTCAAGCGCCGCGGGCCGTCCAGCATCCGCGCGCTCGCCGCCGCGGCCGGTATCACTTACGAGGCCGTGCGCCAGCAGATGGCGCAGTTGCTGCGCGCCGGCTGGGTCGTGGCCACCGGGGCCGGCGCAGGCGCCCGCACGGCGCCCGCCGCAAAGCGCCGCCCGCGCGGCCCCGCCTCGCAGCACTACCGCCTGAGTACGGCGGCCGAGTCTTTGTTTCCGAAGCATTACGATGAGCTCTCCGGCGAGCTCGTGCGGCAGGTTCTGGAGACCTTCGGCGGCACGGGACTCGTCGAGATCCTCGCGCGCATGACCGCGGCGCGCGTGCGGCGCTGGGCGCCGCTGCTCGAGGGCAAGAGCCTCAGGGAGAAGCTCCGGCTCCTCAGCTCGCTCTACGAGGACAAGGATGCCTACATGGAGCTCGAATGGAAGGAGGGCGCGCCGGCCCTGATCGAGCGCAACTGCCCCTTCTTCAGCGTGGCGCAGCAGCACCCGGCGATCTGCAGCGTCTCGGTCAACACGCTCGAGCGGCTGCTCGGGTGCCGGGTGCTGCGCGAGGAGCGCTTCCAGGCCGGGCACGGCCGGTGCGTGTTCCGCGTCAAGCTCGACGAGCCGCGCCCGCAGGGCGAGGCCTTCACGCCCGAGGGTCGGTGAGGGTGCTGGCGCGGCGGCCGGGCCTTCCCCCGTCGCGGGGCTGCCCGATCACCCGCACGGAATTCACGTTATCCTTCGATCCGGCTGGTCCGACGGGAGTCCCCAATGAACGAGGAAGCGCTGAACCTGAGCATACGCAAGTTCCTGAAAGCGGTCGGCGTCAGCTCGCAGCGGGCGATCGAGCACGCCGTCGCCGAGGCTGCCGCAGGCGGCGGCATTGCCGGGACGGAATCGTTTCCCGCCAAAATGACGCTGGAGATCGCCGGGCTCAAGTTGAACGTCGTATTTACCGGTGACATCACTCTTCAGTGAGCGCCATGCGGGCCCGTTCAGCGGCCTACGCGACGCTGCAGATGCTCGGGATACCGTGCGCCCTGTACGGGGAACCTCGATAGCAGCTCATCGATCCGGCGCAGATCGTCGGCCGCGAGCTGCACGGAGGCGCCGCCCAGATTTTCCTGGAGGCGCTCAAGTCTGGTCGTTCCGGGAATCGGGACTATCCATGGCTTCTGTGCGAGCAGCCATGCCAGCGCTACCTGCGCGGGCGTCGCACCCTTCTGTGCGGCGATGCCGGCGATCGCCTCGACCAGTTTCTGATTCGCCTTGCGTGCCTCCGCCGCAAAGCGCGGCACGATATTACGGAAGTCGGAGCTGGCGAATTTCGTCTCCGCATTGATCGCACCGGCGAGGAATCCCTTGCCGAGCGGACTGAACGGCACGAAACCGATCCCGAGTTCTTCGAGCGTTGGCAGGATCTCGGCTTCGGGCTCACGCCACCACAGCGAATACTCACTCTGCAGCGCAGTCACCGGCAGCACGACGTGCGCCCTGCGGATAGTCTGCACGCCGGCCTCGGACAAGCCGAAGTGCCTGACCTTGCCTTGCTGAATGAGCTGCTTCACCGCACCGGCGACGTCCTCGATCGGAACGTCGGGATCGACGCGATGCTGGTACAGCAGATCGATGCGATCCGTGCGCAGCCGTGTCAGCGCTGCTTCAGCGACCCGGCGGATCGTCTCAGGCCGGCTGTCCATGCCCCTGTCGACCTTGCCTTCCACGAAGCCGAACTTGGTCGCGAGCACGACCCGATCGCGGATGGGCGCCAGCGCTTCGCCGAGGAGTTCCTCGTTCGTGTACGGACCATAGGCCTCCGCGGTATCGAAAAACGTGACGCCACGATCGGCAGCCGCGCGGATCAGGGAAATGGCGGCGCTCTTCTCCAGTGGCGGACCGTAGCCGTAGCTGAGACCCATGCAGCCAAATCCCAGAGCGGAGACTTCCAGACCGCTATTGCCGAGTCGTCGCTTGTTCATGTTCTGTCCTTTCATGCGGCACTCAGGCGACGGACACGGCGCGACTGCCGCCCGAGCGATCCGGCACCGATCAGCACATTGACGTTGCTCACGGTCGCAGCATCACTTTGATTGACTCACGCTGGTCCATCGCGCGATAGCCGTCTGGCGCCGACTCCAGCGGGATTTCGCGGTCGAACACCCGGCCCGGGTGGATGCGACCTTCGAGCACGTCGGCAAGCAGCTCTTCGATGTACGCGCGCACCGGAGCAGGGCCGCCACTGACGGTCACGTTGTTGTAGAACAAAGTCTGAGCCGAGACAATGGCTTGGTAGTGAGGAACCCCGACCCGTCCGATCGCTCCGCCGGCGCGGACGACATCCAGCGCGGTGCGCATCGCCTGCTCGGAACCGACGCACTCCAGAACCGAGTGCGCCCCGAGGCCGCCGGTCAGCGTGCGAACGCGCTCGACGGCTTCCGTGCCGCGCTCGGTCACGATGTCGGTGGCGCCGAAGTCCCTGGCGAGCGCAATGCGATCGCTGTGCCGTCCGAGAAGAATGATCCGTTCCGCACCGAGGCGGCTCGCTGCGATGACGCCGCACAGACCGACCGCACCGTCGCCCACGATCGCAGCCGTCTTTCCGCGCCGTACGCGCGCCGCCACCGCTGCGTGATGACCGGTGCCCATGACATCCGAGAGAGTGAGCAGCGGGCCCATCAGAGCCTCCTCCACCGGCACGGGGACCGTGTACAGCGTCCCATCCGCCAGCGGAATGCGTACCGCCTCAGCTTGCGCGCCGTCCACCTGACCGGTGCCGAAGAACCCGCCGTGCGCGCACGAGGTCGGTAACTTGTCGTGGCAGAACTCGCAGCTGCCGTCGGAGTATGCGAACGGCATGATGACGAAGTCGCCAGGTCTGATCCGCCGCACTTCGCGACCGACCGCCTCGACGACGCCGATCGCTTCGTGACCCATTCGCTGGCCCGCAGGCGTCGGAGCCAGCTCCTTGTATGGCCAGAGATCGCTGCCGCAGATGCACGCTCGCGTGACGCGGACGAGCGCATCAGTCGGCTGCTGAAGGGTGGAGTCCGGGACGTTCTCGACGCGAACGTCGCCGGCCCGGTACATCAAAGTTGCGCGCATATTGGTATCCCTCAAACGCCTGCCGGCTCGGCGCGCGGCCCGGCGCGGTACTGCTCGTCGCTGACCTTCTCCATCCAGTCGACGACCCTGCCGTGCAATGCTTCCTGGATCGCGATATGCGTCATCGCGCTATCGGGCGCCGCACCGTGCCAATGCTTTTCGCCGGGGGGACAACAGACGACATCACCGGGCCGGATGACCCGGATCGCTCCGCCCCAGCTTTGAACCCAGCCGCAGCCCGACGTGACGACGAGCGTCTGGCCCAGGGGATGGGTGTGCCAGGCGCTGTGCGCACCGGGCTCGAACGTGACACTGGCTGCGCATAGGCGGGACGGATCGGGCGCTTCGATGAGCGGATCGACCCGAACGTCGCCGGTGAAATACTCCGCCGGACCCTTGCTGCTGATGCGTGTCCCGTTGCGCTTGAGTTCCATGACGATCCTCGTTCGCCTGTCTTGGCTGACCTACATTAAGCGCCGCCACCGTCCTTGATTAGATGGAACATTCGGCATAAATTCATGAGGAGAATTCATGAATGGGCCGTAGCAGCCAGCTGGATGACCTTCGCGGCTTCGTCGCCGTCGCGCGTGAGAACAGTTTCACCAGGGCGGCGGCAAAGCTTGGCGTCTCCCAATCTGCGCTGAGCCACACCGTCCGGGGTCTGGAGGCGCGAATCGGGCTTCGGCTGCTGACGCGCACCACCCGCAGCGTCTCGGCCACGGAGGCAGGGGAGCGTCTCTATCAAAGCGTGGCGCCGCATTTGGACGAAATCGACTCGGCCGTCGCGGCGGTGAGCGCGCTGCGGGACAAACCCGCCGGCACGATCCGCATCACGACATCCGCACACGCCGCAGATACGATCCTCTGGCCGGTGCTAGAGAAATTCCTGCGCCGCTACCCCGACATCAAGGTCGAACTGAGCCTGGATTCGAGTCTCACCGACATCGCCGCGGAGCGATTTGATGCCGGCGTTCGCCTCGGCGAACAGGTCGCGAGCGGCATGATCGCGGTTCGCATCGGGCCGGACACGCGAATGGCCGTGGTCGGAGCCCCTGCCTACCTCGAAAAACGGCCGACGCCGAAGAAGCCGCAGGACCTGACCGCCCACAACTGCATCAACCTGCGGCTGCAGACGCGTGGCGGACTCTACGCCTGGGAATTCGAGAAGGAGCGGCGCAAGATGAACGTGCGCGTCGATGGCCAGCTGACTTTCAATTCCGTGCCGCAGATCGTCACTGCGGCGGTGGCGGGTTTCGGTCTCGCATGTCTGCCGGATGACATGGTGATGCCCGACATCCGCAAGGGCAGGTTAAAGCGCGTACTGGAGGACTGGTGTCCGCCGTTTCCCGGATTCCATCTCTATTACCCGAGCAGGCGCCACGCGTCTCCCGCATTCGCGCTGCTCGTGGAAGCGCTGCGTTATCGGGGCGAGTGATCTCTCGCAATGTCCGCTCTCGAAGAACCCAGCCGCCCGAGCGCGAATCCGAGCAGTGCGGCACAGGCCGAGGCGGCGAGCACCGCGAGCCGCGCGGCACCGAGCAGCGCGGTACCCTCGAACGCCAGATTCGAGATGAAGATCGACATCGTAAAGCCGATACCCCCGAGCGCACCGAGGATCGCGACGTGAGACCAGCGCAATCCGTCCGGGAGCGCGCACAGCCCTGAGCGCACCGCGACCGCGGTGGCGAGCGCGATGCCGGCGGGCTTGCCGACGACGAGCCCGAGCACGATGCCGCCGCTCACCGCCAGCGCCGCGCCGGCGTGCAGGTCGAGCCCGCCGAGCGCAACCCCGGCGTTGGCGAGCGCAAAGAGCGGCATGACCCCGAAGGCGACCCAGGGGTGCAGCAGCGACTCGAGGCGCGCGAGCGGGGACTCGGTCCCGGGGACCACGGCCGCTGCCCGGCGTCCGAAGGCGGCGGTCGCGGGCATCAGCAGGCCGAGCGCGACGCCCGCGAGCGTCGGGTGCAGTCCGGCACGCAGCATCCCGGACCACAGGAGCGCGCCCGGGAGCAGGTAGACGAGCGCGCTGCGCACCGAGAGCCACTGCAGCAGCAGCAGCAGTGCGACGCCGGCCGCGACGACGAGAAGCCCGAGCGCCGCGATGCCGCCCGAGTAGAAGAGTGCGATCACGAGGATCGCCGCGATGTCGTCGATGATCGCGAGCGTCAGCAGCAGCAGGCGCAGCGCCGGCGGCACACCCCGGC
>DASSQU010000222.1:0-10953 GCA_035702325.1 Steroidobacteraceae bacterium | reverse complement strand
GCAGGCGAGTCTCACCGCCATGCTCGAATCCGCGCGCGCCGCCACCACCGCGGTGAGCAGCCGGGCGGCCGAGCACGAGAGCGCGCTCGCCGAGGCGCGCGGCCGCAGCGCCGCTCTCGAGGCGGAGCTGGCCGCCGTGCGCAAGTCGCTCACCGAGCGCGAGCAGGAGCTCGCCACCGTGCGCGGCGAGATGCAGGAGTGGGCCGGCGCGCTGCAGGCCGCGCAGCTCGAGCGCAACGCGCAGCTCGCGAGCGCCGGCGCGAACGATCAGCGCGTGCGCCATCTCGAGGAGCGCGTGGCGGAGCAGGCGGAGAAGCTGCAAGCGCTGCACTCGGCCACGGACGCCGCAGTGGCGCGGGCGCGCGAGCTCGAATCCGACCTGCACGCCGCCGAGGAAAGCATCGCGCGGCTCGAGTCGCAGCTGCGCGGCCGCAACGTGCGGGTAGCGGAGCTCGAGAACGCGAATCAGCAGTGGCGCCTCACGCTCGAGGAGGCGCGCGCCGGGCACGGCGCCGACGGCCAGGGTCGCGGGGAGACGGCGCCGCGCGGCGCCGCCGAGGAGGGCAGCACACGGCTGCTGATCCACTCCGACGGGGGACGCGAGATCGTGCACGTGCTCGGGCGCAAGACCACCATCGGGCGGACTCCCGACAACGACCTGCGCATCGACGCCAGGCACATCAGCCGCCATCACGCCGTGATCCTTTCCACCCCCGCCCATACGATCATCGAGGACCTCAACAGTACCAACGGCGTGGTGGTGAATGGCCGGCGCATCACCCGCCAGTTCCTCAATGACGGCGACAGGGTCGTGGTGGGCCGCACCCACTACCGCTTCGCCGTGCGCCGCGGCGGCGATCGGCGCTGACCGCGGCGCACCGCCATCGGTTAAGCTCGGAGCCGGTGGCGCATCCCTACATCGAAAAGATCCTCAAGGCACGCGTCTACGACGTGGCGATCGAGTCGCCGCTCGAGGAGGCGCCGCGCCTGTCGCGGCGGCTCGGCAACCGGGTGCTGCTGAAGCGCGAGGACCTGCAGCCGGTGTTCTCCTTCAAGCTGCGGGGTGCCTACAACCGCATCGCCCACCTCGGCCAGGCGACCGCCAGAGGCGGCGTGGTGTGCGCCTCGGCGGGCAACCACGCCCAGGGCGTGGCGCTCGCGGCGCGGCGCCGGGGCATCCCCGCGGTGATCGTCATGCCGGAGACCACTCCGCACATCAAGGTGCAGGCGGTGGTCGATCTCGGCGGCGAGGTGCAGCTGCACGGCGACGACTACGACGCCGCCCAGGAGCGGGCACTCGCGCTGGCGCGCGAGCGCGGCCTGGTGTTCGTGCACCCCTTCGACGATCCGGACGTGATCGCCGGGCAGGGCACGATCGCGGTGGAGATCCTGCGGCAGACCGGCGGGGAGCTCGATGCGATCTTCGTGCCGGTCGGCGGCGGCGGGCTTATCGCCGGCATCGCGGTGTACGTGAAGTACCTGTACCCGGCGGTCAGAATCATCGGCGTCGAGCCGCACGACGCCGCCGCCATGTACGAGTCGCTGCGCGCCGGGCGGCGGGTCACCCTCGAGCGGGTCGGCATCTTCGCCGACGGCGTCGCCGTACGCCGCGTGGGCGAGGAAACCTTCGCCCTGTGCCGCAGCCACGTCGACGAGATCGTGCTCACCAGCACCGACGAGATCTGCGCCGCGATCCAGGATGTGTTCGAGGACACGCGCTCGATCGTCGAGCCGGCCGGCGCGCTCGCGGTGGCGGGGCTGAAGCAATACCTCGCGCGCCAGGGCTGGCGTGAGCGGCGGGTGGTGGCGATCGCAAGCGGCGCCAACATGAACTTCGACCGCCTGCGGCACGTGGCCGAGCGGGCCGATCTCGGCGGCGAGCGCGAGGCGCTGCTCGCGGTGGTGATCCCGGAGCAGCCCGGCAGCTTCCTGCGCTTCTGCGAAGCGCTCGGACGGCGCAGCGTCACCGAGTTCAACTACCGCTACGCGAGCGCCGCGGCCGCGCAGATCTTCGTCGGCTTCGCGCTCGCCGGGGGACGGGCGGAGAAGGAAGCGGTGGTGGCGCAGCTGCACGCCGCCGGCTTCGCGGTCACCGATATGACCGACGACGAGATGGCGAAGCTGCACGTGCGCTACATGGTGGGCGGCCACGCCCACGGCATCGAGCACGAGCTGCTCTACCGGTTCGAGTTTCCCGAGCGCCCGGGCGCGCTGCTCAGGTTCCTGCAGGCGATCGGCTCGCGCTGGAACATCAGCCTGTTCCACTACCGCAACCACGGCTCCGACTACGGGCGGGTGCTCGCCGGCATCCAGGTGCCCCCGGCCGAGCGGGCGGACTTCCTCGGCCACCTCAACGCGCTGCACTACGCCTACGTGGACGAGACCGCGAATCCCGCCTACCGCATGTTCCTGTCCGCCTAGTCTATTGGGCGAAATCGCAGGAAGCGATTTCGCCGGACATCACCCTGGGTGCCGCCGGCAAAAGGCGTGGCTTTTGCCGGCTGGGCATCAGGGAGCGATTTCGCCGGACATCACAAACTACGCCGGCGGCGGACGGTGCTCGAGCAGCCACTCGCGCCAGATCGCCAGCAGCACCGCGAGCAGCACGGGACCCACGAACAGGCCCACCAGCCCGAAGGCGGCGAGTCCCCCGAGCACGCCGAACATCACCACCAGGAACGGGATCTCCGCTTCGCGGCTGATGAGCAGCGGGCGCACCATGTGGTCGGTCGAACCGACGACGATCGCGCCCCACACGAGCAGCGCGACCCCCGCTACGGTCTTGCCGGTGAGCACCAGCCACACGCCGAGCCCGCCCCAGAGCGTGGGGGCCGCGAACGGTATCAGGCCGAACACGGTGGTGAGGGCGGCGAGGAACACCGGCGCGCCGGTGCCGGCGAGCCAGTAGCCGATGCCGGCGAGCGTTCCCTGGAAGAGCGCCGCCAGCACCAGGCCGTAGACCACCGCCTTGACCGTCTGCGCGATGGCCTGCAGATAGTTGTGGACGCGCGCTCCCAGTACCTGCTCGAGGGCACGCGCCAGTTGCGTCGCGAAGCGTTCCCCGTCACGGTAGGCGAAGAACAGGCTGATGACGGCGAGCAGCAGCTTGGCGACGTTGCGGGTGATGCCGCCGATCACGCGCGTGATCTCGTCGAAGGAGCGGTCGGTGAGCTGGCGGAACTGCAGGCCGAGGGCGTGCGGATCCTGTGCCGCGCGCGTCAGCAGCTCGTGCAGCTGATCGCCGAGCCACGGGATCCTCAGCACCGCGGGCGGCAGCTGCGCGCCGCCCGCGAGCAGCCGCTGACCCTCGTGATACACATGCACGATCTCGAGGCGCAGCACCACTGCGAGCCAGGCGAGCGGCGCGATGACCGCCACGGTCACGGCGCCAGTCATCAGCGTGGCGGCGATGGTGCGCCGTCCGCGCAGCTTCGCGGTCAGCCACTCGTAGCCCGGCCAGGTGACGAAGGCGAGGATCGCCGCCCACACCAGCGGCACGATGAACGGCTCCATCACGCGGAAGCCGAGCAGCACCAGCCCGGCGAGTACCACCACCATGATGAGGCGCCGCAGCCAGGGCGCGGATGCGAAGTCCTCGAGCCGCCCGCCCTCCGGGTTGCTCACAGGAGTCCCGCGGCGTCGGAGGCGAACATGATGAGCGCGAGCAGCGTGCAGGTCGCGAGGCTCAGGTTGCGCCGCAGACCGAGGTAGGCGGGCGGCAGTTGAGTGCCGAGCGAGCGGTGCTCGTACAGCCAGAAGAGCCCGAAGCCCACCACGAGCAGCGCGAGCGCCCGCTGTCCCCCGGCGAGGACCGCCGCCGCTCCGACCACCGCCGGCAGCGCCGCCGCGGTGGTGCGGACCGGGTGGGACGGCAGCCGGCCGGCGAAGGTGAGTCCCCAGTGCACCGCGCCGGTGAAGGCGAGCAGCACCGCGCCCCAGGCGATCGCGCCGCGCTGCGCGAGCTCACGCCCGCCGTAGCCGGGCAGCAGCACGACGCAGACCAGGCACGTCAGCAGCGGCGCGATCCCGAGGTAGCCGAGGAGCTCCGTGGCGGTGCTCAGGCGGGCAGGGGCAGCATGATCTTCCAGGGGCTTCACGGCCCGCGATCATGCCACGCGCGGCGTCGGGGCCGGACATCTTGACGACCTGCAAGCCGCGCAGGCACCCTTCGCGCGGCGTGAGGTGCTCGTACCGCTGCCCGGCCTCGCAACGCGAGGCGGCGCACGGGAACGGGTAAACGGGAAGTCCGGTGCGGATTCGTCCAAAGCCGGCGCTGCCCCCGCAACGGTAATCGAGATCACGCGGATCACTGGCCACTGCGTCCCGGTATGGGCAGCGGGAAGGCGATCCGCCGGAGGTTTCCTCCAGCTCGAGAGCCCGGAGACCGGCCTCGCGCATCACCGTTGGACGTCGCGGCGGGCGACGCTGGTCCTGGATCAGCTCCTGACGCGACACCACGGGCACGGGTGTGTGCAGCTTGAGGAGCTTTCTGCCATGTCAACAGGTCTCGCCCGCCGCGCGCTGTGCGGCGCTCTCTGTGTGTCCGTCTGCGCCTACGCGCCGGCGCTGCGCTCCCAGGAGGGGGAGCCCTCGCAGGTGATCGTCACGGCCTCGCGCGTTCCCGAGCCGCAGGAGCAATCGCTGTGGTCGACCACGGTGCTGACGCGCGCCGACATCGAGGCGAGTCAGGCGCAGTCGCTGCCGGATCTGCTGGCCGGACTCGCCGGTGTCGATATCGACAACAGCGGCGGCCTCGGCCAGGCAAGCTCGGTGTTCATCCGCGGCGCCGATTCCGACCACACGCTGCTGCTCATCGACGGCGTGCGGGTCGGCTCGGCGACGCTCGGCGCGCCGCCGCTCGCGATCGTGCCGCTCGGTGAGATCGATCACATCGAGGTGGTGCGCGGGCCGCGCTCGACGCTCTACGGATCGGACGCGGTGGGCGGCGTGATCCAGATCTTCACCCGCCACGCGGCCGAACCCGGGGTAAGCTTCGGCGGCAGCGTCATGGACGGCAGCTTCGACACCCACGAATTCACCGGCTACTTCGCCGCGCGCGGCGCGCGCGCCTGGGGCAGCGCCTCCGCCGACGTCCTCACCACCGCCGGCTTCGCCGCCTGCCGGCCGTCGGCCATCGCCGGCTGCTTCGACCCCAATCCCGCCGATACGCCGGACGGCTTCCAGAACCGCTCCGGGTCGGCGAGCGCCGGCGTACGCCTCACCGAGCGGCTCACCGCCGAGGTCGATGCGCTGTACGCGCACGGCTGGACGGCCTTCGACGGCGCGGGTTTCGACGACCGGCTGCAGTTCCAGGAGAAGGTGGCGAGCGCCCGTCTCGAACAGTCGTTGGGGGAATCCTGGCATGTGCGCCTCATGGCGGGGCGGGACGTGGACGACGAGCGCGATTTCCTCGACCCGCTGCCGGTCGGCACTTTCGACTCGACACGCAACAGCGCGAGCCTGCAGGCCGACGGCCGGATCAGCCCGGTGCTGCGCCTCATCGGCGGGGTCGACTACGAGGACGTCCACGTCGACAGCGACACGCCGTTCGCCGTCACCGCGCGCACCACGCGCGCCGTGTTCGCGGAGCTGCATGCCGATTGGTCGGCCTGGTCGGCGCTTGCCGGCGCGCGCTTCGAGGACAACGAGCAATTCGGCGATCACGCGACGGGTAACCTCGGCCTCACCCGCCGGCTCGGCGCGGGACTGCGCCTCACCGCCAGCTGGGGCACGGCCTTTCGCGCTCCCACCTTCGACGAGCTCTACTTCCCCGGCTTCGGCAACCCGCGGCTCGAGCCCGAGGAGTCGCGCTCCTTCGAGCTCGGCCTCGACGGCGGGCGCGGCGCGCTCACCTGGTCGCTGCACGGCTACCAGACGAGCATCGACCGCCTGATCGCCATCGATCCGCAGACCTTCCTGCCGCAGAACATCGACGCCGCGCGCATCCGCGGTGTCGAGCTCCAGGGCGAGTGGCACGACCGCGACTGGGCGCTCGGCGGGCAGCTGACGGCGATGGAGCCCCTCAATCGTTCCCCGGGCCCGGACTACGACAGGCTGCTCAACCGCCGCGCGCAGCAGGGCGCAGCGCTCACCGTACGGCGCCTGGTGCACGGCGGCGCGGGTGCCGGCGCCGGCGGCTCGGTCGGGATCGTGTCGCGCTGGCAGGGACGGCGCTACGACGACCTCGCGAACACGCTGCCGATGGGCGGCTATCTCACCATGGATCTGCTGGCGCAGTGGGTGCTCGGACACGGCTGGTCGCTCGAGGCGCGCGCCGCCAACCTTTTCGACCGCAGCTATCAGACGGCCGCATACTACGCACAGCCCGGCCGCAACTACGGGCTGACGGTCCGCTACCGATCCGGGAAGTAAGCGAGGCCTGCATGAGCGAGCCCAGCACCGGCCCTGAGCCGCACGCGACGCCGACCGAGAACGAGCGCACCTGGGGCATGCTCGCCCACCTCGCGGCGCTGGTCGGACTCGCCGTGCCGATCGTCGGCAACGTGGTGGCGCCCTGGGTCGTGTGGGTCACCAAGCGCGAGCAGTCGGCGTTCGTCGGCGAGCAGGCCCGCGAGAGCCTCAACTTCAATATCTCCGTCTCGATCGCCGCGATCGTCTGCAGCCTGCTCGTGCTGGTCTTCGTCGGCGTGCTGCTCGGTATGGCGCTGTTCGTCGTGTGGCTCGCCCTCACCCTCACCGCAGCGATCCGCGCGAGCGAGGGCGTCTCCTACCACTACCCCTTCTCGCTGCGGCTGGTGAAGTAGGGCCGCTGCCGATCCGCCGGGACACCGGCGGTCGTGTGCTTGCAAGTCATTGATTCGACTGATCGATTATTTACACGATCACTGTATGAGTATACAGTTACCGCATGCCGCGCATGAACGACCGGCCCCGGGCCCTGAGGGGCCACGGAGCGCTCTCCAACCCGCCGCCACGCTTCGAACTGCAGCAGCTCACGGCGGTCGATGACGGCTGGTACCAGGAGACGCCGCCCGAGCAGCTCGAGACCACGGTCGAGGCCGATCACGCCCGCGGCGTCATCACCACGAACGACTCGCCGGACATTCCGTTCGACCAGTCGATCAATCCCTACCGAGGATGCGCTCATGCGTGCGTCTACTGTTACGCGCGTCCGAGCCACGCCTACCTCGGGCTCTCGCCCGGGCTCGACTTCGAGACGCGGCTCTTCTACAAGGCGGACGCCGCGCGCGTTCTGGAGGGAGAGCTCGCCCGCCCCGGCTACATCTGCAAGCCGATCATGCTCGGCGCCAACACCGACCCGTACCAGCCGCTCGAGAAGCGCCTCGGGGTGACGCGCTCGATCCTCGAGGTGCTCGCCCGCACCCGCCACCCGGTCGCGGTGGTCACCAAGAGCGCGCTCGTGCTGCGCGACCTCGATCTGCTCGCCGACCTCGCTCGCGATGCGCTCGTGAGCGTCACGCTCAGCGTGACGACGCTCGATCCCGACCTCAAGAGGGTGCTCGAGCCCCTTGCCGCCTCGCCCGAGGCAAGGCTGCGCACGCTCCAGGGGCTCGCTCGCGCCGGGGTTCCCGCGGGCGTGCTCGTCGCCCCGGTCATTCCGGCGCTCACCGACCACGAGCTCGAGCGCATCCTCGAGGCCTGCGCCGCCGTCGGCGCGCGCTGGGCGGGCTACGTGTTGCTGCGGCTGCCGTACGAGATCAAGGAGCTCTTCCGGGAGTGGCTGGCCCGACACTACCCGCAGCGCGCCGCACACGTGATGGCGCTGGTGCGCGACATGCGTGGCGGCCGCGACAACGATCCGCGCTTCGGCGCGCGCATGCGCGGCACCGGACCGTACGCGCTGCTCCTGCGCAGCCGTTTCCGGCTCGCCGCCCGGCGCTTCGGTCTCGACGGCGCTGCCGCCCGCGGCACGCTCGACACCACGCGCTTTCGTCCGCCGGAGCCGGGCGGAGCGCAGCTGCGCCTCGGTTTGTGAGGGTTGCCGCCTGCCCGGCCTGCCCCTAAGCTCGCGCAAAACAACGGCCGACCGGGGGGTTGGGCCGAATGGCGGACGGTCAGGGGAAGATTGCGCTGCTCGCCGGGGCGAGCGGGCTCACCGGAGGCTTGGCGCTCGGGTCGATGCTCGCGGCTCCCGACTTCAGCCGCGTAATTGCCGTGACCCGGCGGCCGCTCGGGCGCGAGAACCTGCGCCTCGCCAATCGCATCGTGCAGTTCGAGCGGCTCGAGGCCCAGCTTCAGGGCGCGAGCTGCGACGTCGCGCTCTGCTGCCTCGGCACCACCCGTGCCCGCGCCGGCTCACCGGAACGATTCCGCGCCGTGGACCTCGGCTACACGCTCGCCTTCGCTCGGGCGGCGCTCGCCGCGCGCGCGCAGCGCTTCGTGGTGGTCTCGAGCGTCGGCGCCGATCCGGCCTCGGCGAGCTTCTACCTGCGCACCAAGGGCGAGATGGAGGCGGCGCTCGCCGAGGTCGGCTTTGCGTCCCTCGACATCCTGCAGCCGGGGCTGCTGCTCGGTTGGCGGGGTGAGACACGTCCGCTCGAGCTCATCGCCACCGTACTCATGCCGCTCGTCAATCCCTTTCTGCGCGGCAAGTACCTCGCCTTGCGGGGCATCCCGGCCCGTACCGTGGCAGCCGCGCTCCTCGGCGCGACCCGCAGCAGCCGGCGTGGCGTGCAGCGCTACCAGTACGCCGGCATCGAGGCGCTCGCGCGGCTGGGTCCGCCGCGCGTCCCGGCACCCGCGCCGGCGCGCAAGCCCGCTGGCGCGCGCTAGTGCGGGGTCCGGGCGCTGCACGCACTGCGGCCGCGCTTCTGGCCACGCTGCTGCTGGCTGCCTGCAGCACCGTGGCGCGCCGGCCGCAGCCGCCGGACCTCGGGCAGACGATCGCCGGGATTGCCGTGTCGCTCGTCGGCTCGCCCTATCACTTCGGCGGCGCGGACACGGCCGGCTTCGACTGCAGCGGGCTTGCGCTCTACGTGCACGAGCGCGTGGGTCTTGCCATCCCGCGCACCGCGCGCGAGCAGCAGCGCGCCGCGCGTCGCGTGCCCCTCGATCGGCTCGCGCCCGGCGATCTGGTGTTCTTCCACATCCGTTCGCGCCAAGTCGATCACGTGGGTATCTACGCCGGCTCCGGGCGTTTCGTGCACGCCCCGCGGGCCGGGGTGGCCGTCGAGTACGGCGATCTCGAGCCCGGTGGTTACTACCGCCGGCGCCTGGTGAGCGCGGGCCGGTTCTGGTGAGACATAAGGCCGCCGGTGAGCCGCGCGTATGTACTCGCCACAGCTGAGAGGCCGGGCACACTTCGCCGCTTGACTGCGATCGGCGACGGTTTGACACTTGCGCTCGTGACAAGGGCAAACCCGTCGAAAGGCGGGGACGCAAAGCCACCGGTCTACTGGGACTCGATTCCTACGACGGCGGGGCTGCCACGATCGCGCCACTCGAGGCGCGAACGCTCGCAACCCTTCCCCGCCGCGTAACCATCCGTCCCGTGAGCCGCGTGCGTTCGAGGATTTCTGTCCGGGGAAGCCAATGACACCACAGCCACAGCGGGCCGCAGGAGCCGCGTCCGGCGCCGAAGCGGCAGAGCCGGCGGCGTCCGGCGCGGGCGCAACCCGCTTCGTACTCAACCTGTGCTCGTCGACCACGCCCATGGCGCTGGCGCAGGCCGATCTGCCGGAGCTCCGGCGTTTCACCTTCTTCGTCAGCCGGCGCTTCGAGGAGGGGCGCGAGCGCTTCCGGCTGCACATGGGTTACTTCGCGACCCTCGCCGAAGCCGAGGAGTGGCTCGGCGTCGTGCGCGAGATCTATCCGGGCGCCTGGGCCGGTGAGGCGCCGGGGCGCAAGCTCCGCGAGCGCGCCGCCGCCGCCGCCGCCGCCCAGGCCCAGCACGCCGCCGGACCGCAGACGCGCGTCGCGGCGCGCTCAGCCGCCCCGGCCTCCGCGCGGATCGCGGCGCGTGCCGGGCTCCCGGCCGGCCTGCCGTCTTCGGTGCAGGTCCCGGTGCTGCGTGCCGCCGCCGCGCCGACTTCAGCACCGCGCGTACCGGTGGTGCGCCCCCCGGTCGCCACGCCCGCGGCGCGCCCGGCCGCTGCGCCCGCGCCCAGGGTGACGCGTGCCGTGCTGGTGCGGCCGGCCACGGGTACGCCCCGCCCGGTAACCCCCGCCTGGCCCTCTGCCCCGTCAACCGGCGCACCGGTCGCGCCCAGGCCGGCGCCGCGTCCGGCTCCGCCCGCACGGGAAGCGCGCCCGGCGGCCACCGGGGTCCGCGGTGCACCCGCAGCCGGCGGCCCCGGTAAGAGCCCGAAGGGCGCTTTCGAGGATTCGAACGTGCGCGAGGTGCTCGCCGCGCTCGGCGACACGAGCAACACGGGCGAGACGCGCCTGATGCGCGCCCCGCCGCCCCCGGCCGCCAGCGATCCGGGCACCCTCAGCGACACCCAGGTGCTGCGCGTCCTCGAGAACCGCGGTGCGGAAGGCGCCGACAAGTCCCCGGACGCCCCGGCGAGCAGCATTCCGCTGCTCAAGCCCGATGACACCGGCACGCGTCGAGCGCTCAAGGAGGCGGTCGTCAACAACGCGCCGGTCGCCTTCGCCGTGCAGCTGCAGTGGTCCGTGCAGCCGGTCGCGCTCGACAAGGTGCCGCCGCTCGCGATCTTCAGCGCCTACACGCTCTATACCGTGGAAGGCAGCCGTGAGGGACGGCGCTGGTTCGGGCTGCGGCTCGGATTCTTCAGCGATGCCGTCTCGGCCAAGCAGGTGGCCTACTACGTGCGCTCGGAGTTCGCCTCGGTGGCCGTCGTCCCGGTGAGCCCCCAGGAGCGTGCCCGGGCGAGCGACGACGACCAGAAGGCCGCGGCGCTCGCCGCATCCCCGGCGGCCAAGCGCCGCTCGGCCGACGACGAGATCAAGCTCATCGACACCGCCTATACGCCCCAGCTGCCGGCCCGGGAGGCGCCTCCCGCGGCTCCG
>DASSQU010000221.1:0-11236 GCA_035702325.1 Steroidobacteraceae bacterium | reverse complement strand
CCGCGATCGCCGGATGGCCGCCATTCGCCGCGGCACGCAGCCCGGGGTTGCGCGCCGCAAGCTGCTGCTGGTCGCGCTGCGCCGGGGTGAATTCCATGCGCCGCTCACGCGCTGCCGCCAGCTGCTCGGCGTTCGCCCGCGCCATGACTCCGCCGGCGCCGCCGTTGAAGCTCACCCGGTTGACCGTGACGTTGTTGACCACCGTGCGGTTGTACACGTTGGTGATGCGGGTATTGCCGATGTTGGTGACGGCGCGGTTGTAGAAGAACTCGCGGCCGCGCCAGTAGCCGCCCTCGAATCCGACGCCGGTGTAGCCGAATCCATAGTTGATGCCGCCGTAGAAGCCGACCTGCGGCCCCCAGTAGCCGGCGTGCCACAGGTACACCCCGTCCGCCCAGCCCCAGTATCCGGGTGTCCACAGCAACCCGACCGGCGCCAGCAGCCAGGTGCCGGGCACCCAGAAGTAGCCGTCAGGACCCCAGGCCCAGTAGCCCGGTGTCCAGACGAAACCGGGCGCGGGACACGGCGGCTGTACGTATACCGGCAGCGGCGGCGGCGCGAAGTTGACCGATACGCCCACGAACACGCCCGCCTCCGCGGCGGGCGGGAGCGCTGCCAGCAGCAGCGTGCAGGCAAGAGCGCGGAGCAGATTACGCATGGCTTGGCTCTCCTTCGCCGGGGACGGTGACCGAGCGATCCTGAACGCTTCCTGAATCCGAAAGTCCGATACCGCGTTCGCTTCCCGGCGCATTCATCTCGTGCAACGCACCCCGGATGGGCGCGTTGACCGCCGGCGCGCCGCGGCCAGGGCGCACTCTTCAGAACCAGCCGTAGTTGAAGCTGATGCTGACGCGCTCTCCCGCGCCGGCTTGCGGCGGCACTTCGTGCCGCAACCAGCTTTCGAACAACACCAGCTGTCCGCTGCGCGCCGTGATCACCACCCACGGGCGGCGCGCCCGCGCGGCACGGGTGCGGCGCGGCGGCGCGGCCATGTAGCGCTCGAGGCGCGGGTCCTCGAGCTTCAGTCCCGGCGAGCCGGCCGGCACCGCGACGTAGTAGCTGCCGCTGATGGTCGACAGCGGATGCAGGTGCAGGCCGTGTGCGGCGCCGCGTCCCATGATGTTCACCCAGCAGTCGGTCATGGCGAGCGCACGCCCGTCGAGATCGAACTCGAGCGCGGCGGCGAAGCGCAGTACGCGCCGGTCGAGCTCGCGGGCGAGCGCGGCGAAGGTGGGCGACTGGCGGTGCATGCGGCTGGCCGAGCCGTAGGAGGTGTAGCCGCCGGGGTAGTTGCGCGCCGACCAGCGCCGGCCGGCGCCGTCCTCGGCGCGCAGCTGCCGGCACTCGCGCAGCAGCCGTGCGTTCAGCGCCCGCCAGGACGCGCCCCGCAACCGCTGCGTGTACACCAGGGTCGGAAACAGAGCCTGCACGCTCATGGATCGCGCGAAGTATGCGGGCCGTGGCCCTGGTGGTCTATGATCTCGACACCATGGCCGTATCCACCGTTCCTGCCCGCGCCCCGGGTCACGCGGCGCCCGAGTCCGGAAGTCTCCCGAGCGTGCCGCACTGGATCGGCGGGCGCGCGGTCGCCGGTGCCGGTGCGCTGCTGGACGTGTTCAATCCCGCGACCGGAGAGGTCGCGCGCCGCGTCGCGCTGGCGGGCGAGGCCGAGGTGCACGCTGCAGTGCAGAGCGCGCAGGCCGCATGGCCCGCCTGGGCGGACACGCCGCCGGTGCGCCGGGCGCGCGTGCTGGCGCGCTTCATCGCGCTGCTCGAGCGCGAGCGCGACGCCCTGGCGGCGCTCATCACCGCCGAGCACGGCAAGGTGTTCGCCGATGCCCAGGGCGAAGTCACCCGCGGCATCGAAGTGGTGGAGTTCGCCTGCGGCATCCCGCAGCTGCTCAAGGGGGACTTCACCGATCAGGTATCGACCGGTATCGACAACTGGACGCTGCGCCAGCCGCTCGGGGTGGTCGCCGGCATCACGCCCTTCAACTTCCCCTCCATGGTGCCGTGCTGGATGTTCCCCATCGCCATCGCCTGCGGCAACACCTTCGTGCTCAAGCCGAGCGAGCGCGACCCGTCCGCGGCGCTGCGCATGGCGCAGCTGTTCGCCGAGGCGGGCCTGCCCGCCGGAGTGTTCAACGTGGTGCAGGGCGACCGGCAGGCCGTCGAGAGCCTGCTCGCTCATCCGGACGTGAAGGCGGTGAGCTTCGTCGGCTCGTCGCCGGTCGCGCACTCGATCTACCAGCACGGGGCACGCGCCGGCAAGCGCGTGCAGGCGCTCGGCGGGGCCAAGAATCACATGGTGGTGATGCCCGACGCCGATGCCGATCAGGCGGTCGATGCGCTGGTCGGCGCGGCTTACGGCTCGGCGGGCGAGCGCTGCATGGCGATCTCGGTTGCGGTGCTGGTCGGCGGGATCGCCGACCCCGTGGTCGCGAAGCTGGCCGAGCGCGCCCGGCGGCTGCGGGTCGGCGACGGCATGCAGGGCGATTCGGAGATGGGTCCGGTCATCAACCGCCCGGCGCTCGAGCGCATCCGCGGCTACATCGAGGACGGTGCCGCCTGCGGCGCCGAGCTCATCGTCGACGGCCGCGTCGATCCCGCGAGCGGCCGGCCGTTCAGTGTGCCGGGCTACGGGCGCGGCTTCTGGCTCGGCGCCACGCTCTTCGATCGCGTGACGCCGCAGATGCGCATCTACCGCGAGGAGATCTTCGGGCCGGTGCTGGTTTGCGTGCGCGTGCCGGATTTCGCCTCGGCGGTCGCGCTGGTGAACGCGCACCCGCTCGCCAACGGGGTCGCCTGCTTCACCCGCGACGGCCACGTGGCGCGCGAGTTCGCACGCCGCATCGAAGTCGGCATGGTCGGCATCAACGTGCCGATCCCGGTGCCGATGGCCTGGCACGGCTTCGGCGGCTGGAAAGGGAGCCTGTACGGCGACACCCACGCCTACGGCGAGGAAGGGGTGCGCTTCTACACCCGCCAGAAGTCCGTCATGCAGCGCTGGCCGGAGAGCACCCCGCAGGGGCCGGAATTCACCCTGCCGACCGCGAAGTAGCCGCGGCCGGGCGGCGTCAGCCGGTCTGGCCGAGCCTGGCCGCGACGCCCTCGAACTGCTGTTCCTCGGTGCTGCCGCTGAGGGCGGTGATCGCGGAGTTGCCACCGCTCACCGCCTGGGTGACCGCGTCGAAATAGCCGGCGCCGACCTCGCGCTGATGGCGGGTGGCGGTGTAGCCGGCTGCTTCGGCGGCGAATTCCGCCTGCTGCAGCCGCACGTACGCGGTCATGTGCTGCGCCTTGTAGGCGCGCGCCAGCTCGAACATCGAGTAGTTGAGCGCGTGGAAGCCGGCGAGCGTGATGAACTGGAAGCGGTAGCCCATGGCGCCGAGCTCGCGCTGGAAGCGCGCGATGGCGGCGTCGTCGAGCTTCTTCTTCCAGTTGAAGGACGGTGAGCAGTTGTAGGCGAGCAGCTTGCCCGGGAAGCGCGCGTGGATGCCCGCGGCGAACTCGCGCGCCTCGGCGAGGTCGGGCTTGCCGGTCTCGCACCACACCAGATCGACATAGGGTGCGTAAGCGCAGCCGCGCGCAATCGCCTGGGCCATGCCGGCGCGCACCGCAAACAGCCCTTCCGCGGTGCGCCCGCGCGCGCCGTCGATGAACGGCCGGTCGCGCTCGTCGACGTCGGAGGTGAGGAGTGAGGCCCCCTCGGCGTCGGTGCGTGCAATGAGCACCGTCGGCACGTTGCAGATGTCGGCAGCCAGGCGCGCGGCGATCAGTTTGTTGATCGCCTCCTGGGTGGGAACCAGCACCTTGCCGCCCATGTGGCCGCATTTCTTGGCCGCGGAGAGCTGGTCCTCGAAGTGCACTCCGGCCGCGCCCGCGTCGATCATCTGCTTCATGAGCTCGAAGGCATTCAGCACGCCGCCGAAGCCGGCCTCGGCGTCCGCCACGATCGGCTTGAACCAGTCGATGGAGTCGTCGCCCTCGGCGTGGTGAATCTCGTCGGCGCGCCGCAGGGTGTTGTTCACGCGCCGCACCACCGCCGGAACCGAGTCCGCGGGATACAGCGACTGATCGGGGTACATCTCGCCGGCGAGGTTGGCATCGCCCGCCACCTGCCAGCCCGAGAGGTAGATCGCATCGAGCCCCGCCTTCACCTGCTGCATGGCCTGATTGCCGGTGAGCGCCCCGAGCGCATTGACGAACGGCTTCTCCTGCAGGTAGCGCCACAGTTTCTCGGCGCTGTGCCGCGCAATCGAGTGCTCGACGGCGATCGTGCCGCGCAGGCGCACCACCTCGGCGGCGTCGTAGCCGCGCTCGATTCCGCGCCAGCGCGGGCTGTCGCGCCAGCTGCGGCGCAGTTCCTCGGCAGTGGGCAGCGATCGCGGCGGCGGGCTCATGTCGGGTGCGTCTCCCTGTGATCGGCGCCGGCGGTCACGACAGCAGGTCGTAGGCCGGCAGGGTCAGAAACTCGTCGAAGGTCTCGGACTTGGTCATCTGCTCGAACAGGCGCGCCGCCGTCGGGAATACCCCGTGGGTGAGACGCGCCGCGCCCACCTCGCCGTGGATGCGGTCGAGCTCGGCGCCGAGCAGCCGGTCGAAGCGCTCGACGGTGATCGGGACGCCGTCGCTGGTACGGGCGCCGTGGTGCAGCCACTGCCACAGCTGCGCGCGGCAGATCTCCGCGGTCGCCGCGTCCTCCATCAGGTGATAGAGCGGCACGCACCCCTGGCCGCGCAGCCAGGATTCCAGATACTGCACGCCGACCCGGATGCAGCCGCGCAGGCCCTCCTCGGTGATGGCACCGTCCGGCACGGTGAGCAGGTCCGCGGGCGTCACGTGCACGTCCTCGCGCAGCACGCCGAGCTGGTTGGGTCCGGGCATCAGCGCATCGAAGGGCTCGCGCGCCACCGCCGCCAGCCCCGGGTGCGCGATCCAGGTGCCGTCGTGTCCGGCGCGCACCTCGCGCAGCTTGTCGGCGCGCACCCGCGCCATCGCCAGCTCGTTCGCCGCCGGGTCGTCGCGGATCGGGATCTGCGCGGCCATGCCGCCCATGGCGTGCGCGCCGCGCCGGTGACAGGTGCGGATCAGCAGCTCGACGTAGGACTTGAGGAAGTGCCGCTCCATGGTGACCGTGGCGCGGTCCGGCAGCACGAAGTCGGGGCGATTCCGGAATTTCTTGATGAAGCTGAAGATGTAGTCCCAGCGGCCGCAGTTGAGGCCGGCGGAATGCTCGCGCAGCTCGTGGAGGATCTCGTCCATCTCGAAGGCCGCGGGCAGGGTCTCGATCAGCACCGTGGCCTTGATGGTGCCGCGCGGGATGGCGAGCGCATCCTGGGCGGCGAGGAACACCTCGTTCCACAGCCGCGCCTCGAGATGGCTCTCGATCTTGGGCAGGTAGAAGTACGGGCCGGTGCCGCGGCGCGCGAGCGCCTCGTGGTTGTTGGCGAGGAACATGGCGAAGTCGAACAGGGCGCCGGAGACGGCCTCGCCGCCGATGCGCACGTGCTTCTCGGGCAGATGCCAGCCGCGCGGCCGCACGATGAGGGTGGCGGTGCGCTCGGCCAGGCGGTAGACCTTGCCGGTGGCCGGGTCTTCGTGGCTGATCGTGCGGCGCACTGCATCGCGCAGGTTCACCTGGCCGCGAATCACGTTTTCCCAGGTGGGCGAGCAGGAGTCCTCGAAGTCCGCCATGAAGGCGCGCACCGGCGCATTCAGGGCGTTGATGATCATCTTGCGATCCACCGGGCCGGTGATCTCGACGCGCCGGTCGGCGAGATCGTCCGGCACCGGCGCGACGCGCCATTCGCCCGCGCGCACCGCCGCGGTGCCGGGCAGAAACTCCGGCAATGCCCCGTCGTCGAACTGCGCCTGGCGTGCGGCGCGCGCCTCGAGCAGCTCGAGGCGCCGCGGATTGAAGCGACGGTGCAGGTGGGCGAGCAGCTGCAGCGCGAGCGGCGTCAGCGCCTCGTCCGAGCGCTCGATCCTCGCCCCGAGGATCTCGACCCGCGGTCCGGCAGGCTCCCTCGAGTAGACCCGCTCCTGCGCACCGGTCTGCATGGCTCCAGCATACATGTACCGGCTACAAATTTGACTATGGAAACTTCACACTGTTAATTTCACACGCGCCCCGTACCCACCGCGAGGACCCCATGGCGGAACTGCTGCGCAAGGGCCACTTCCTCGGCACCAAGCTGCGCTCGGTCCGCAAGCGCAACGGACTGACGTTGGAGGAGCTCTCGGCGCGCTGCATCCAGCGCAACGCCCGTATCGCCCCTTCGGTGTCCTACCTCAGCATGATCGAGAGCGGCAAACGCAGCCCCTCCCCCGCGCTGCTCGAGCTGCTCGCCGCGGTCTTCCAGCGCCCCCCCGCCTGGTTCCTCGACGAGAGCACGCAGAGCGAGCCCGTCGCGCCGCCCGCCTCGGCCCCGGGCGGGGCGGCACGGGTGCCGCTCGAGCCCGCGTTCCTGTTCTCCAAGAGCCTGCTGCAGGCGGCGATCCCCGAGCTGCTCGCGCAGACCGGCACGAGCGGCCGGCAGTTCGCCCACCTCCTGATCCGCTCCCACCAGGAGATGTCGCGCAACGATTTCCCCGACCTCGAGCGCGCCGCCGACAGCGTGGGCGAGCGGCGCTTCCCGCTCGCGGTCGAGGACCTGATGCGCCTCAGCCGCCGCCACGGGCTCGAGATCCGCTGGTTCGATCGCAAGCCGGTGCTGGCGCGCGACAAGGACCGCGAGGTGCGCAGCATGGTGCGCTCCTTCTTCGAGGCCCCGGGGATCGTGTACGCGAACCGCGCGCTGCAGTCCGACCCGGCCCGCCTCAAGTTCGACCTGGCCGCGCACATCGGCCACAAGCTGCTGCACGGCGGCGACGGGCTCAAGTCCCCGCATGCGACCGGCGGGGAGATGGGCGGCAGCCCCGAGGGCGGCGCGGCCGGCGCCGGGCTCGACGCCCGGGACGTGCTGCATGCCTGGCGCGACTTCGAGTGCACCTTCTTCGCCGGTGCGCTGCTCGCCCCAAGGGTGCCGTTCCGGCGCTTCCTGGCGCACGAGCGCTACCGGGTCGAGGCGGCCGCCAGGCTCGAGTTGACGCCCGCGGTCGTCATGCGGCGCATGACCAAGGTCTCCCCGTATCCCTACTGGCATTTCTTCGACGCCTACCCGCCCGGCTACCTGCGCGCGGTGTATCGCGGCAACGGCATTCCGCTGCCCTGGGGGAACCTCGCCCAGGTGAGCGACCCCTGCCCCCACTGGGCGGTGTTCCGCATGATCTCCGACCAGCGCGGGGAATCGGGCTCGCAGATCTCGGTGCTGCGCGACGGCGAGCGCTCGCTGCTGTACTGCTGCCACTCGGTGCGGGTGCGCGACATGGCCGGCAACCCGCACGTGCTTTCGGTGGGGGTGGATCTGGCGCCGGCGCTCGATGCGAACGGGGCGGCGAGCGCGCCGATGATCGAGGCAATCTTCCGCGAGTGCCTGCACCGGCGCGGCGAGGCGCGCATCCCCAGGGACGCCGTGCAGGCGCTCGGCGCGGTCGCCAGCGTACTCAACATCGCCTGGATCGAAGATGCCCTGCTGGCGCCGGCGCGCATCATCTGCCCGCGCAGCACCCGCTGCCCGCGCCCCGAGCGCTGCGAGGGCGCGCCGCCCTCGCGCGCGCGGGAGATCGCCGACGTGCGCGAGGAGATCCTCGGCCGCGAGGGCTGATGGCCTTAGAATGCGCCGCGGGAGTTGCGCGGGAGGTGAGGCGTCATGCAAGCGATCGGGGCAACGGGTAGACGGATCGCCGCACTTGCACTGGCGGTGGCGTTGTCGGCTGCCGCGGGCGCCGCGGACGCGGGCGGCGGCGCGCCGCAGCGGGCGCAGGCCGATGCCGACGCCGCCGAGCGGGCCCGCGTCGAGGCCTGGCGCGCCGCGCGCGTCGCTTCGCTGACGAGCGACAGCGGCTGGCTGACGCTCACCGGGCTCTTCTGGCTGAAGCCGGGCGAAAACAGCTTCGGCCGTGCCGCCGACAACGCGCTCACTCTCGACAACCGGGCGCTGGCCGGGCACGCCGGGAGCTTCGTGCTGAGCGGCGGGCGGGTGCGCTTCATCGCCGCTCCCGGGGGCGGGGTGACCCATGACGGTCAGCCGGTGAGCGCGCTCGAGCTCGCCGCCGACTCGAGCGGCACCCCCACGGTGCTCGCGAGCGGCGCACTGCGCTTTTTCGTCATCGAGCGCGCCGGTCACCTCGGTGTGCGGGTGCGCGACCTCGACAACCCGCACCGGCGCGCCTTCCGGGGATTCGATTACTTCCCGGTGAGCACCGACTGGGTGGTGGAGGCGCGCTTCGAGCGCTACGTGCCGGCGCACCGCATCCGCATCGTCAACATCCTCGGCATGGAAGAGGAGATGGAGTCGCCGGGCGCTCTGGTGTTCAGCAAGGATGGCCGCGAATGGCGGCTCGACGCCGTGCTCGAGGAACCGGGCGACACGGAGCTCTTCGTCATGTTCGCCGATGCGACCAGCGGCCACGAGACCTATGGCGCCGGCCGCTTCCTCGGCGTGCCGCTGCCGCAGGGCGACATCGCCGTGGTGGATTTCAACGAGTCCTACAACCCGCCGTGCGCGCTCAACGACTTTGCCACCTGCCCCCTGCCGCCATTCCAGAACCGCCTGAAGCTGCGCGTCACGGCCGGCGAGAAGAAGTACGCCGGCGGGCACGAGCGCTCGCTGTGATCAAGTGATGTCCGCCGAAATCGCCGCGGGAGGTTTGGCAAAGCGCAGCCGGCGAAAGTCACGCCTTTCGCCGGCGGTCTACGGAGTAATGTCCGCCGAAATCGCCGCAGGCGATTTCGGCCCATTTACTAGGGACTGCGGCGCCGGGCGAGGCGCACGAGCGCGGCGCGTTGCATGATGCGCTGCCGTGCGGCCGGCGGGAGCGCGAGCCCCGGGGGTGCCGGGAGCGCCCGGAACGGCGCGGCTGCCTCCGCAGCTGCCCGCTTGACGCCCGCCGCGGCGGCGCCCGGCAGCGCGAGGAACACATCGCTGCGGATCGCGCCGCCGGGATCGGTCTCGGCGTAGAACGGCAGGAAAGCGCCGGCCGCACTGCCGAGCGACTGGTAGTCGCCGAGGAAGAGCCCGTTCGCATCCGGCGCGAGATCCAGATCGAAGGGCCCGGAGAGATGCGTCTCCCGGAAAGTGACCCCGTGGTCGCTGGAGGTGACTATCCAGCAGTCGGCGAGCAGTGTGCCGGCGAGCGCGGTGGCATTGCTGCGCAGGTCGTAGTAAGTGACGCCGATCACGCCGTCGGCGCGCACCTCGATGGTGGGCGTGAAGGCCTGCACGCCGGGATCGGCGTTCACCCCGACCGGCGCCGACCAGGTGAGTCCGCCATCGGCCGACTGCGCCATGGCGATACCGTCGTGGTTGCCGCCGGAGAAGCGCGAGTCCTGCCAGGCGACATAGATGACGCCGCCCGGACCGGCGCTCGCCGAGGCGAGGTCGGAACCGTCACGCACCCCCTGACCGGTGTGCGGATCGCTGGTGCCGACCGGCTGCAGCTCGGCGATGGTGACGGGAGCCGACCAGGTCGCGCCGTTATCGCCCGAGCGCATCGCACGCAGCAGCGCCGTGACCGCCCCGCCCGTGGCCGTGTCGAGCTCGGAAAAAATGTCCACCACGACATCCCCGGGCAGCACCACGATCAGGTTGCCGATGGTCTGGTTGCTCGGCCCCGGGTCGTAGATGGCGCGCGCCGCCTGCCAGGTGGCGCCGGCATCTGCGGTCGCCGCGAAATAGCTCGGCCCGGCGCTCTGCCCGGCGAGCCGGTCCCACACGGCGTAGACGAAATTCGGATTGAACGGGTCGGCGGTGATCGAGCCCTTGTCGTTGAAGAACTGGGCGCCGTCCTCGATGAGGGCGACGGGTGCGCTCCAGGTGAGGCCGCCGTCGCGCGACTCGGCGACCAGCATGGCGCTGGATGAACCCGGCGCCAGCGAGCCGCCGGTGAAGGACAGCGACAGCGCGTACGCCACCCCGTCCGGCGAGGTGGTGAGCCACACGTCGGTGGCCCGCGCGAAGTCGCCGGCGTTGCCGCTGCCGCCGCCGGTGCAGCGCGAGAAGGCCGCGCTCGCCGGGCTCCAGGTCCGGCCGCCGTCGAAGGACGCGGCCAGCCCGAGGCCCTGCGCCCCGCCGCTCGACCAGCGGTTCTGCTGCCAGCCGCCGATCAGGTTCATGGGGTTCTGCGGGTTGACGGCGAGCGCCGGCTCCGCGGCCGTGTCGGCGTACAGCGTGCCGCTCGCGGGCACTCCATCGCAGCCCGGGGCGAAGCTCGAGGCCTGCGACACGCGCACCAGGGTCACCGAGGAGAACGGCGGCGGCCCTGCGGCACCGCCGCCGCCACCGCCACCGCCGCCGCATGCGCCGAGCAGCAGCGCGAGCCCGGCGCACGCGCCGCAGCCGGCCGCCGTTCGCGCGCCGCCGCGGCGCATCAGCCGTCGATGAAGATCGTGGCGGGGTGCTCGAGGCACTCTTTCAGTGCCTGGATCATCGCCGCCGCATCGTAACCGTCGACGAAGCGATGATCGAAGGACGAGGAGAGATTCATGACGCGGCGGATGGCGATTGCCCCGGCCTGGACCACGGGCCGCTCGAGCGCCCGGTTCACGCCGATGATCGCCACTTCCGGCGCATTGATGATCGGCGTGCTGGCGATGCCGCCGAGCTTGCCGAGACTGGTGAGGGTGATGGTCGAGCCGCCAAGCTCCTCGCGCGTCGCCTTGTTGGAGCGCGCCGCCTCGCTCACCCGGCGCATCTCCGCGGCGAGCTCCCACAGGCCGCGCGCCTGGGCGTCGCGCACCACCGGCACCTTGAGCCCGTCGGGCGTCTGCGTGGCAACACCGAGGTGCACGGCCGCGTGCCGCACGATCACGCCCCGCTCGGCGTCGTAGTGCGCATTGCACTGCGGGAATTCCTTCAGCACCCGCACGAGCGCCAGCGCCAGGAACGGCAGGTAAGTGAGCGCGGGCGCGCCCGGCGCGAGCTTGCCGTTGAGGTGGCGCCGCAGCGCCTCGAGCTCGGTGACGTCGAGCTCCTCGACGTAGGCGAAGTGCGGAATGTTGCGCTTCGCCTCGCTCATGCGCTGGGCGATCACGCGCCGCAGACCGATGACCTTGATCTCTTCGGTAGCGCCTGCCCTCGCCATCGGCCGTGCGGCCGGCACCGCCTTCGGTGCACTGCGCAGGGGTGTGGGC
>DASSQU010000220.1:0-18543 GCA_035702325.1 Steroidobacteraceae bacterium | reverse complement strand
CTGGCTGGAGCTGCGCGAGTGAGCGCGCCGGCCGCCGGCTGAAGCGGGCTGCGCCGTGGCCGTCCGCCGGGTGCTGCGCATGGGAGAGCCGCTGCTGCGCGCGGTGGCCGCCCCGGTCGAGCGCTTCGACGCCGGGCTCGCGGCGCTGGTCGCCGACCTGGACGAGACCATGCGCCACCTGAGCGGCGCGGGCATCGCCGCGCCGCAGATCGGGGTGAGCCTGCGGGTGGTCATCTTCGAGCTCGCCGACAACCCGCGCTACCCGCATCTCGAGCCCGTGCCGTACACGGTGCTGGTGAACCCGCGCCTCACCGTGCTCGATGCCACCGAGGAGGAGGGCTGGGAGGGGTGTCTGTCCGTGCCCGGCCTGCGCGGGCTGGTGCCGCGCTTCCGGCGGCTGCGCTACCAGGGATTCGATGCGAGCGGTGCGCCCATCGATCGCACGGTGGAGGGCTTCCATGCCCGCGTCGTGCAGCACGAAGTCGATCACCTCGACGGCATACTGTTCCCGCAGCGGGTGCGCGACCTGCGCAACTTCGGCTTCGAGGACGTGCTCGCGGGCCAGATGACGCCGATGCCGGACTGAGGCGGCGTCAGGGCGCCGGCTGACGTGTGCCCGGCGAGGCCTCGCGGCTCGCGCGCACGTCGCGCGTCATGCGGATCGCGGCCTCGATGCCCTGGTAGTAGCCCGGCACTTCGCCGAGCTCGCGGTAGCCGAGCGCGCGGTAGAAGCCGCGCGCCGCCTCGTTCGCCGCGCGCAGCTCGAGCCCGATGACGAACGTCCCGGCGGTGAGCGCCGTTTCCTCCAGCCAGGTCACGAGCCGCCGCGCGATGCCGCGCCGCTGGTGCGCGGGATCGACGGCCAGCAGGTTGAGATGCGCGTCCCGCTCGGCGTAGCGCATGATGGCAAAGCCGGCGATCACCCGGTCGCTGCGCGCGGTGAGCACCACGCTGTCCGGGTGGCGCACGTGCCAGCCGATGCGCGCCGCGCCCCAGGCGGGGCGCAGTCCGCATTCCACCAGCTGCTGCGACAAGGCCGCAAGTCGCGGCGCGTCGGCGACGCGGGCCGGTTCGAGGCGATAGTCCTGCACGGTGAGGCCAAGCATAGCGCGCCGGTGCCCGGCGGCCCACGGGCAATGCGCGCGGCGCCCGGCCGCCCGTGCGAGAGGTTGCTCCGGCGGATACTTAAGGAGGTCCTTAACTATTCGCCGGAGGGACTATCAGCGCGTCGTGCGTCTCACGGGCGCCCCTCAGGCGAGCGTGTGGAACACCCGCTGGACGTCCTCGTCCTGCTCCAGGCGGTCGATCACCGCGAGCACCTCCGCGGCCTGGCTCTCGGGCAGCTCGGCCGGCACCGCGCAGACGTACTCGTGCTCGGCCGAGAGCGGCACGATGCCGCGCGCCTCGAGCGCTTCCTGCAGCTTGCCGAAATCGCCGAAGGCACCACGGATCACCAGCTGCGGCTCGCCTTTCTCGCCGGTGCTCTCGCCCATCTCCTCGAGTCCGTGATCGATCAGGTACAGCTCGAGGTCGTCCTGGTCGATGCCGGCGGGGTCGAGGCGAAAGACCCCCATCTTGCGGAACAGGAAGCCGACGCTGCCGCTGGTGGCGAGATTGCCGCCGCCCTTGGTGATGATGTTGCGCACCGCGGCGACCGTGCGGGTCGGATTGTCGGTGGCGGTCTCGACCAGCAGCGCCACGCCGTGCGGGGCGTAGCCTTCGTACATGACCTGCTGGTAATTGGCGGCGTCGCGTCCCGAGGCGCGCTTGATCGCCGCCTCGATGCGGTCCTTGGGCATGTTGACGGCGCGCGCGTTCTGGATGGTCCGCCGCAGCACCGGGTTGGAGGCCGGATCCGCGCCGCCCGACTTGACGGCGATGGTGATGTCCTTGGCGATGCGCGCGAACTGCTTCGCCATGCGGTTCCACCGCGCGAACATCGTGTGCTTGCGGACTTCGAAGATGCGCCCCATGCCGGCATGGTGCACGAACGGCACCGCGGGTGGCAAAGCCGGCGAGAGTCGCGAGGTGGGCTTGCCGAAAAAGCCGCCGGCTTTTTCGGCCGATCAACTACGCAAGCTGTGCGTGCAGTACCCGCATGCGGCGCCGCTGGCGGCTCAGGGCCCGCTCGATCTCGCGCAGCTTGCGCTGCAGGTTGACCGGCTGCCACTGCTCGAGAACGGCGCGCCGTTTCTCTTCCAGCCACTGCTCCTTGACGTGCGCCCAGTCGGCCAGCGCAGCGAGGAAGGTCTCGTACTCGCGCGCGATGCGCGCGCGCAGCTGCTCGAAGTGGCCGGCGGCCGGCAGGTGCGCGAGCCGCGCCTGCGCGCGCGTGAACTGCATGGTCAGCAGCGCGCGCTGGATCTGGAACCACGGGGTTCGTTTGAGACGCCGCGTGAGCCCCACCCACGCGAGCGCGGCGATCAGCCACTTGGTCGGGTCCCACTGCCACCAGCGCACGCCGTTGCGGTAGTCGTGCGCGAAGCTGTGGTGGAAGTTGTGGTAGCCCTCGCCGTAGGTGATCACCGCGAGCACCGGGTTGTCGCGCGCGGTGTTGTCCTCGGTGTAGGGCCGGCTGCCCCACATGTGGGCGAGCGAGTTGATGAAGAAGGTGACGTGGTGGCTCCACACCAGCCGCGCCACGCCCGCGAGCAGCAGCATCCCCCACACGTCGTGGAAGAGGAAACCGGCCGCGAGCGGCAGGCCGAAATTGGTTGCCAGGGCGAGCGGCACGTAGTAGCGATGCTGGAAGGCGAGCAGGGGATCGCGCCGCAGATCCGGGATGTTGCTCAGGTCGGGCCTGCCGCTCGGATACTCGCGCAGCATCCAGCCGATGTGCGAGAACCAGAAGCCGCGGCGCGCCGAATACGGGTCGCGGTCGACATCGTCGACGTGCACGTGATGCGCGCGGTGTCCGCTGCACCACGCGAACACGCTGTTCTGCAGCGCCATGGTGCCGAAGATCAGATAGAAGATCCGCAGCGCGAGGCTCGCCTCGTAGGTGCGGTGAGCCCAGAGCCGGTGGTAACCGCCGGTGATGGCCAGGCCGTTGGCTCCCGCGAAGAAGACGAAACAGGCCCAATCCGCGGCCGTGAACCCGCGGACGAGTCCGTACCAGGGGACCAGCAGCACGGCCACGCCGAAGGTCACGGCGAACATCACGGCGTTCGTCCATATGAGCGGGGCGCGCGGCGCCTGCGTAGCGGTGTAGGGCATGGTCGTCCGGGTCAGGGAAGGGGCGGGGTAACTTATCACGGTGCGCGATCCGGGGTGGGACTTGTGTCCAGATCCCGGCGGCCAACCCCCGGAAAGGGCCAGGCAGGCCCGGGGGAGCGCCGGATCAGGCCTCGATCAGGCCGTGGCGGATCGCGATCAGGGTGAGCTCCGCCTGGTTCGACACGCCGAGCTTCTGCTTCACGTTATAGAGATGAGTCCCGACCGTGGACGCCGACAGGCTCAGGTCCTCGGCGATGCGCTGCACGCTGGCGCCTCCGGCGAGGCGCAGGAACACCTCGAACTCGCGTTCCGACAGCCTCTCGACGGGCGACTTGCCGCCGCGCTCGACCTCGTCGAGGGCGAGCTTCTGCGCGAGCGCGCCGTCGAGAAAGCGCTGGCCGGCGGCCACGGTGGTGATCGCCTCGAGCAGCGCCTCCGGGGCGCTGCGCTTGGAGAGAAAGCCGCGCGCGCCCTCGCGCAGCGCCTGCCGGGCGTGCAGCGGGTCGTCGTGCGCCGAGAGCGCCAGGATGCGCGCGTGCGGATGATGCGCGCGGATGCGGCGCAGTGCCTCGAGCCCGCCCATTCCGGGCATGGCGAGATCCATGACCACGACGTCCGGGGTGAGCTCGAGGTAGCGCTGGCAGGCGCTCTCGCCCGAGTCCGCCTCGCCGACCACCGTGGTCTCGGGGTAGGCCTGCAGCAGCAGCCGGAAACCGGTCCGCACGACCGCGTGATCGTCCACCAGCAGCACCCGGATCATGCCGAAGCCGCCAGCGGAATCTGCGCCGTGAGGCACACGCCGTGCGGCTCGCGGTTGCGCACCTCGAGGGTACCCCCGAGGTGCTCGACCCGCTCGGCGAGCCCGCGCAGCCCGAAATGGCCGGGACGCGACCATTGCGCCGGCAGACCGATGCCGTCGTCCGTCACCGAGATGATCATACGTTCGCCGCTCACGCTCGCCTCGATGGTAACGCGGCTCGCCTGGGCGTGCCGCAGGGCGTTCACCAGGCCCTCCTGCACCACGCGGTAGGCGGCGAGCGACACGCTCGCGCCGAGATCGGCCGGCAGCTCGTGGTGCAGCGACAGCGCGGGCGCGGGGTGACGACGCCGCCAGTCGCGCACCAGCGTCTCGAGCGATTCGGCGAGTCCGAGCGTCTCGAGCGCCGGCGGAGTGAGGCGCGGAATGAGTCCGTGCATGGCGTCGTAGAGCCGCGCGGCCTCCTCGCATACCAGGCGCGCCGCGTCGCGCATGCCGGCCTCGGCCGACTGCGTGGCGATCGCCATGGCGAGACTGCGGATGGCGGTGACCGACTGGCTGAATTCGTCGTGCAGCTCGTGCGCGATCAGCCGCCGCTCCTCCTCCACGCTCTGCTCGATGAGCAGCGCGAGCTCGCGCCGTTCCTCGAGCCGCGCGCGTGCCTCGCGCGCCTCGCGCGCGGCGTGCACGTTGTCGGCTACGGCCTGCGCCATGCGATTGAAGGCGGTGCCGATCGCGCTGGCCTCCGCGCCCGAGAGCGGCGGCAGGCGAAACTCGAGCTCGCCGCGCATGAGCCGCTCGAGGCCGTCCACGATGACCGGAAAGGGGGCCAGCGCCCGATCCACCAGCCAGAAGGCGAGTCCGCCGAGGACGATGAGCAGCACCACGGCCACGGCCACCAGCCGCGTGAGATCGTCCCAGGCGTCGAGTATCGCCCGCGACGGCTGGGCCTCGATCATGAGCTGCGTTCCGCCCGCGAGCTCGAAGGCCTGGCGGGACGGGTGCGGCGCCAGCAGCCGCGCGAACCATGCCGGGGCGTCCCGGCCGGCCTTGTAGACCGGCGGCGGCGAGCGGTAAAGGAGCTGTCCCGAGGAATTGCGCAGCGTGATCTCGTTGGCGCGCACGTGGCCGAGCTGCCCGAGGAGCCGGCGCACTGCCGGCTCGCCGCCCGCTTCGGAATAGGCGACCGCGAGCTGGCCCACGACCTGCACCGCCACGTGGTTCGCCGCTTCGATCTCCTCGCGGATGGAGGAGCGGGTGTCGCGGATCTGGTCGGCGACCAGCGCGGCGAGGAATACCGCGCTCACCCCCGTCAGCACGAGATTCAGGCGGGTGCGCAGCTTCATGGGCGGCTCACCGCAGGTGCCCTCAAGAAAATCATGAGGCCACTTTCATGATGATCCGCTTCCGCTCCCCCGCCTGACCGCGGAAGGATACACGGGTCACGGCGGACTGCCGTGCAAACCATCCGGGCGAGGAGCCAGAAACATGCGCTGGGAAACACCACGAGCGATCGATTTGCGGTTCGGCATGGAAATCACGATGTATATCGCCAACCGCTAGAGGCACATCAGGGCTCCGGAGCCTGGCCACCAGGCTCCGCAGGCCGTCAGCCGGGCGCGCTCGCGCCCGCACCTTCACAGTCTCCCTTCCCCGGGCGCCCGCGGACTGCGCGGCGGCATGGCGCGTGACCGCGCCTTTCGTGACAAACTGAGTGCAATGGACACCACGGCGCAACTCCCGCCCCGCGGCATCGGTCCGCCGCTGTGGCTGCTGCTCGAGCTGACCTACCGCTGCCCGCTGCACTGTGTGTTCTGCTACAACCCGACGGAGTTCGCCGCCACGGGGCCGGAGCTGTCCGGCGCCGAGTGGCTGCGGGTGCTGCGCGAGGGACGCGCGCTCGGGGCGGTGCAGCTCGGACTGTCGGGCGGGGAGCCGCTGGTGCGCGAGGACCTCGAGGAGATCGTCGCCGAGGCTCACGCGCTCGGCTACTACATCAACCTGATCACCTCGGGCATCGGCATGACCGAGGCCCGCATCCGTGCGCTGAAGCTCGCCGGGCTCGATCACATCCAGCTTTCGTTCCAGGACAGCGGCCGGGAGCTCAACGATTTCCTCAGCAGCACCCGCACCTTCGAGCTGAAGGCGAAGGTGGCGGCGCTGATCCGCGCACACGACTACCCGATGGTGTTGAACGTGGTGCTGCACCGGCTCAACATCGATCACGTGGGCGAGATCCTGGCGATGGCCGAGCGCATGGGGGCGCAGTACGTCGAGCTGGCGAACACCCAGTACTACGGCTGGGCATGGCTCAACCGGGCGCAGCTGCTGCCGAGCCGCGCGCAGCTCGAGCGCGCCGAGGCCGTGACCCGCGCGTTCCGCGAGCGCGTGGGCACCCGGATGCAGATCTACTTCGTGGTGCCGGACTATTTCGAGACGCGTCCCAAGGCCTGCATGAACGGCCTGGGGAGCGTGTTTCTCGCGATCAGCCCCGACGGCACCGCGTTGCCGTGCCACGCGGCGCGCATGCTGCCCGGCCTCACCTTCCCCAACGTCCGCGAGCTCCCCCTGCGCAGCATCTGGTACGAATCGGAAGGCTTCAATCACTTCCGTGGCGATGCCTGGATGAAGGAGCCGTGCCGCAGCTGTCCGGAGAAGCACCGCGATTTCGGCGGCTGCCGCTGTCAGGCGTACCTGCTGACCGGCGATGCGGCCAACGCCGACCCGGTATGCGAGCTGTCGCCGCATCACGCCCTGGTCACCGAGGCGGTAGCGCGCGCCGAGCGCGCCGCCGCGGGCGGCACGCCGCAGCCCGGGGCGGCGCTGGTGTTCCGCGATCACCGCATCTCGATCGCCGTGGTTCCCCCGGCGCGCAACGGAGTGGCCTCATGACGCTCGAAACGCTCAGCGAGCACCGCTGCTTCGGCGGCGTGCAGGGTTTCTATCGGCAGCCGTCGGCCGTGACGGGTACGCCGATGCGCTTCGCCGTGTATCAGCCGCCGCAGGCGCGCGAGCGCCGCGTCCCGGTGCTGTTCTACCTCGCGGGGCTCACCTGCACCGAGGAGACCTTCACCATCAAGGCGGGCGCGCAGCGCCTCGCCGCGCAGCACGGACTGATGCTGGTGACCTGCGACACCAGCCCGCGCAACACCGGCATCCCGGGCGAGGCCGACGACTGGGAATTCGGCAGCGGCGCGGGCTTCTACCTCAACGCGACACAACCGCCCTGGTCGAAGTACTTCCGCATGTACGACTTCGTGCTCGAGGAGCTGCGCGCCATGGTGCTGGCGAACTTCCCGGGCGTAGCGCAGCGGCTCGGGATCTTCGGCCACTCCATGGGGGGGCACGGGGCGCTGGTGCTGGCGCTCAGGAACCCCACCGTGTACCGCTCGGTGTCGGCCTTCGCGCCGATCTGCTCGCCGTCACGCTGCCCGTGGGGAGTGAAGGCCCTGGGGCGCTATCTCGGCGAAGACCGCTCGGGCTGGGCGAATTACGATGCCGTCGAGCTCCTCAAGGCGCGCGGCGCGCGCACCTTCCCCGAGATCCTGGTCGATCAGGGTCAGGCCGACAAGTTCCTCGCCCAGGGACAGCTGCTGCCGGAGCTGCTCGAGTCGGCCTGCGCCGCGGCCGGTCAGCCGCTGCGTCTGCGCCGTCACGAGGGCTACGGCCACGATTACTACTTCATCGCCACCTTCATGGAGGATCACGTGCGCTTTCATGCGGAGGCGCTCAGCCGCGTCGCGGCCTGAAGGGACTGCGCCGTTGCAGCACGGCCGCCCTATACTGCGCCGCGGGAGAGCGGTCGGTGCAGCGATCAGGACAGGCGTTGTGTCAGGTGCCGGCGGACACGTGTCGCGCAGCGTGCGCGGCGCTGCCGGCGATGCTGCTCGCAGCCTTGCTGGCGGCCTGCGCCGCTGCGCCGCCACACGCAGCGCCGCCCGACCCCGCGCAGACGCTCGCCGGCTTCGATGCACGGCGCCTCGATGCGCTGCCGGGCCTGCCGCCGGCCGCGCAGGGCTGGGACCGGGCGCAGTGGCTCGATGCGGCCCTGCAACTCAATCCGGCCCTCGCCGCCGAGCGCTCGCGCCTCAGCGCGGTCGCCGCCGCCGAGCGCACCGCCGCCGAGCATCCCAATCCCACGCTCGACCTGTTCGCCGAGTACCTGACGACGGCGGCTCACAGCAGCGCGTGGCTCTACGGACTGTCGCTCGATTTCCTGCTGCGCCAGCCGGGCGAGCGCGCGCGCATCCGCCGCCGGGCGGCGCTCGAGACTGAGCTGGCGCAATCGGAGCTCGCCGAGTCGATCTGGCAGGTGCGCTCGCAACTGCGCCGGGCGCTGCTCGATGCGGTAGCGGCGCAGGACGAGTCGGCGCTGCTCGAGTCCCTCGTCGCCGGGCGGCAGGGGCTGCTCGACATCGATCGGGACCGCGTGCAGCTCGGTGACATCCCGCGAACGCAGCTGCTCGCGACCGAAGCGGAGCTCTCGCACGCCGAGGCGCGCCGCGCACAGTCGCAGGCCAGGCGTGCCGACGCGCTGGCGCGGCTCGCCGCCGCGGTCGGAGTGCCCGCGGCGGCGCTCGCGGCGGTGCCGGTGCGCTGGCACGACTGGGCGGCAATCGGTGAGCTCAGCAGCACCACGCCCGAGCGCTGGCGCGCCGAAGCGCTCGTCGGACGGCCGCAGATCGTGCGCGGGCTGCGCGAGTACGACCTCGCCGAGGTGGTGCTCGAGAGCGAGGTCGCGCGGCGCTGGCCGCAGCTGCACGTGGCGCCTGCCTATGCGTGGGGCGGGAGCGGCGTGCGCGAGGGTGCGCTCGAGGACATCGCGCGCGACAGCGCGGTGAGCGCCTCCCTCGAGCTGCCGCTGCTGAATCAGCACCAGGGCGCGATCGGCGAGGCGCTCGCACGCCGCAGCGCCGCGGGGGCGCGCCTGGTGGCCGCGCAGGCCGGGATCTATGAGCAGATCGATCGCGCCGAGCGCGCCTGGCCGGCGGCGCGCGCCGCCTGGGAGGAGAGCGAGCGGCTCGCCGCGCTCGCCACCCGGCGGCGCGACGGCGAGCAGCGCGCGCTCGCGGAGGGCGCCGGCGATCGTGCCGGCCTGGTGAGCGCCGCGATCGCCGCTACCGAGGCGCAGCTCGCGGCGCTCGAGGCCGCGTACCAGGCCGAGGTGGTGTTCGGGGAGCTGGAAGACGCCTACCACCGCCCGCTCGCGGGCGCCGAGGCCGCGCGTCCGCCCGGCACGGCGGCGCATTCATGAGGGCGTCGATGCGGGTCGTGGCGGCGTGCCTGCTGCCGGCGGCACTCGCAGCCGCGGCGGACGAGCCCGGCGGCGGGCAGCCGCTCGCGCTCACCGCCTCGCAGGAGCAGGCGGTCGGCATCCGGGTCGAGCATCCGCTCGCTCTCGGCAGCGCACCGCCGCTCGCCGCCTTCGGGCTGGTGCTCGATCCGGCCGCGCTCGTGACCGACCTCGGGCGGGTCGAGAGCACCGCGGCGGCGGCCGCCGCGGCGGGCGCCGACGCGGCGCGCCTCGAGCGGCTCTACCATGACGATGAGCGTGCCTCGCTCAAGGCGCTGCAGACCGCCGAGGCGCAGTCCGCGGAGGCCGGCGCCCAGGCGCGCGCTGCGGCGCTCAGCTTCAGGCTGCAGTGGGGCCCGCTCGCCGCCTGGAGTGCGCCGGAGCGGCGCTCGCTCGTCGAGTCGCTCGGGGCGGGCCGGCGCGTGCTGCTGCGCGCGTCGGTGCCCGGCTACCGGACCGGCACGGCGGTCGCGGCCCGCGCTCTGGTCGAAGTGGACGGCGTGAACGTCGCCGCGCGCGTTCTGGGTCCGCTGCCGCGCAGCGATCCGAATTCGCAGAGTGCGAGCTGGCTGCTCGAGCTCGAGAACCCTCCCGGCGGCTTCGGCCCCGGGGCGCGCGCCGCGGTGCAGCTCGAGACCAGCGCCGCGGCGGGGCTGCTGGTGCCGGCCGCGGCGCTGGTGTACGCCGAGCAGGGTGTGTTCGTGTACCGCCGCGAGCGCGCGGCCGGCGGCGACACCTTTCATTACGCCGCCGCGCCGGTCCGGCCGCTGGCCCGGGTCGGCGCTGCCTGGCTGGTGAGCGGGCTCGCGCGCACCGACCAGGTGGTGGTGCAGGGGGCCGGCGTGCTGTGGTCGCTCGAGGGCCTCGGGAGCTTCTCCGCCGCCGAGCAGGAACACGACTAGCGGTCATGCTCGCCTCCATCGTTCGCGGGTCGCTGGCCCACCCCCGGATCGTCACGGCGCTCTCGCTGCTGATCGCGCTGCTCGGCGTCGGCGCGCTCGTGAGCGCCCGCTTCGACGTGTTTCCGGACTTCGCGCCGCCGCACGTGCTGGTGCAGGCCGAGGCTCCCGGCATGGACGCGACCCAGGTCGAGTCGCTGGTCACCCGGCCGCTCGAGAACCTGCTCGAGGGCGCCGAGAACGTCGAGGTGGTGCGCTCGACCTCGAGCCAGGGTCTCGCGGCGATCCAGGTCGTGTTCGGCCGCGGCAGCAACCCCTACCTGCAGCGCCAGGTGATCACCGAGCGTCTCGCCGACGCGAGCGCGCTGCTGCCGGCGGGGACCGGCCCGCCGCTGCTCTCGCCGCTCAGCTCCTCGATGGAGTATCTGCTGCACTTCGGATTCACCAGCGACCGGCTCTCGCCGCTCGAGCTGCGCGATCTGGTGCGCTGGACGCTCAAGCCGCAGATCCTGGCCGTGCCGGGGGTCGCCCAGGCGCAGATCTTCGGCGGCGATCTGCGCGAGCGGCAGCTGTGGGTCGACCCGCTCAAGCTCGACGCCGCGGGCGTGACGCTGGAGGAGCTGTGCGAGGCGGCGCGCCGCGGCACACAGACGAGCGGCGGCGGCTACCTCGAGACCGCCACGCAGCGCATCGTGCTTCAGGCCGGGGCGCCGGCGGTCTCGCCCGCGGCGCTCGCGCAGGCGGTCGTCACCAGCCACGACGGCGTGCCGGTACGCATCGGCGACCTCGCCGCGGTGCGCGACGGCGCCGCGCCGCGCGTCGGCGATGCCATGATCGGCGGCCGCCCCGGCATCCTCGTCGAGACCTCGACCCAGTACGGCGCCAACACGCTCGATGTCACGCGCGCGCTCGAGCGGCGGCTCGAGACGCTGGTGCCGCAGCTGGCGCAGCGCGGTGTCGAGTACCACGCGGCGCTGCTGCGGCCGGCGAGCTTCATCGAGAGCGCGATCGCGAAGCTGCGCAACTCGCTCGCCGTGGGCGCGGTGCTGGTGGTGGTGCTGCTGCTCGCCACGCTGCGCGACTGGCGCGGAGCGCTGATCTCCTTCGGCGCCATCCCGGTGTCGCTGCTCGCCACCGTGTGGCTGCTCGGCATCGGCGGCCTGTCGCTCAACACCATGAGCCTCGGCGGCCTGGTGGTGGCGCTCGGCGTGGTGGTCGACGATGCGGTCATCGACGTGGAGAACATCACCCGCCGCCGCCGCGCCGCCGGCGCCGGCGCGGACCTCGGCACGCTGCTGCTCGAGGCCTCGCTCGAGGTGCGCCGTCCGGTGTTCTACGCCACGGCGGCGGTGGCGGTCGCCTTCCTGCCGATCGTGATGCTATCGGGTCTGCAGGGCGCGTTCTTCCGGCCGCTCGCGACCGCGTTCCTGCTCGCCGTGGGGCTGTCGCTGCTGGTGGCGATGAGCGCCACCCCGGCGCTGTGCGCGCTGCTGATGCGCGGGCACAGCCCGCGCGCGGAGCCGCGCTGGCTGCAGCAGGCCAAGCGCTGGCAGCGCGTGAGCATCGCGCGGCTCGCGCCGCGCGCGCCGCTGGTGCTCGGGGCGATCCTGCTGAGCGGGCTCGCGGGGCTCGCGCTGCTGCCGCTCCTCGGCGCGCGGCTGCTGCCGGACTTCCGCGAGAACTACCTGATCGCGCACGCCTCGCTGCGGCCCGGCATCTCCCTCGAGGAGACCTCGAGGGTCGGGAGCCGCATCGCCGCCCGCCTGGCGGCCATTCCCGGCGTCAGGAGCGTCGCGGAGCAGATCGGCCGGGCCGAGAACGGCCAGGATCCGGATGCCCCCAACAAGAGCGAGTTCGAGATCCAGCTCGACCCGGCGCGCGGGCTGAGCACCGCGCAGCTCGAAGCGCAGGTGCGCGCGGTGTTCGACCAGTTCCCGAATCAGCTGGTCGAGATCTACTCGGTGCTCGCCGAGCGCATCGGCGAGACGCTCTCCGGGGAAGTGGCGCCGTTCTTCGTCAGCGTGTTCGGCTCCGATCTCGACCTGGACGACCGTGTGGCCGGGGAGATCGCCGCGCTGCTGCGCAGCCGGCCCGAGAGCGGCACGGTGCGGCTCGAAGTGCCGCCGCGCCAGCCCGAGCTCGAGGTGCAGCTGCAGCCGCAGCGCCTCAGCCTGTACGGTCTGCAGGCCGCGGAGGTCTTCGGGGTGCTGAACGCCGCGTACCACGGCACGATGGTCTCGCAGCTCAACCAGGCCGACCGCAGCGTACCGGTCGTGGTGCGCATCGCGGGGCCGGGCGCCACGCCGCAGGAGGCGGGCGAGCTGCGCCTGCGGGCGCGCGACGGCACGCTGGTGCCGCTCTCCTCGGTGGCCCAGCTCGTCATGGTGTCGGCCCGCAGTCTCATCGAGCACGAGGACGGCTTGCGCCGCCAGGTCGTGGTGGCGAGCCCGACCACCGCCGATCAGGCCGGTTACGCGCGCGCCGCGCGCAGCGCGATCGCCGCGCGCGTGAAGCTCCCGGCTGGCGTATACCTGCGCTACGGCGGCACCGCGCCGGCGCAGGCGGCGGCGGCGCGCGAGCTGCTGTGGCATTCGGCCGCGGCGCTGGTGCTGATCGTGCTGCTGCTCGCGCTCGCCTTCGGACAGGGCCGGCACGTGCTGCTGGTGCTGGCGGCACTGCCGAGCACGCTGATCGGCGGCGTGGTCGCGGTGGCGCTCGCCGGCGGTACGCTGTCGCTCGGCGCCATGGTCGGCTTCGTCGCGCTGTTCGGCATGGCGGCGCGCAACACCATCCTGTTGATCTCGCACTACGAGCACCTGGTGAGCGTCGAAGCGCAGCCGTGGGGGCTCGCGACCGCGCTGCGCGGCGCCGAGGAGCGCCTCACCCCGGTGCTGCTCACGGCACTGCTGACGGGGCTCGCACTGCTGCCGGTGGCGCTGCAGTCGCGCCAGCCCGGGCACGAGATCGAAGGTCCGATGGCGGTCGTCATCCTCGGCGGGCTCGTCTCCTCGACCCTCGTCAGCCTGATGCTCGTTCCGCCGCTCGCCGCGCGCTGGCTTCATCGCGTGCCCTGAGCCGCTGCTCCGTCAGCCGGCCCGGCTGTGGCGTTTCCGGAACACCGCGGCCGGCACACCTGTAACCTTTCTGACAAAGGCGCGCCGGCGCTCGGGAATCTGCGCTCCTAACTCGTTGTTCGAATGGGAACGAGCCTGTGGCTCATCCGCAACAGTAGCTGGCATGTCCCTTGCTATGCTCCGGCAGTGGCAGGCGCACCGCCGCTGCCGTACGCATCACGACAGGGCAGGACAACTCGGGAGTCATTCAATGAAGAATATTCGCCTCACTCAGCAGCTCAAACTGCCGTTGCTTGCCGGCGCACTGCTGGCGGTAATCGCATCGCCCGCCTGGGCGGTCGACCTGAAGACCGCCGACGGCACCTGGACCTTCTCGATCGACGGCAATGTGAACGTCGACTACATCTACTCGAACTGCGAGAGCGCCACCACCGCGGCCGCGGTAGCAGGCGGCCTCACCTGCGTCGGCTCGCAAGGCGGCAGCAGCGTCTCCAACATCGGCAACGGTCTGTTGCCGGCGGCCTTCACCTTCGGTGTATCGACCACCCAGAACGGCATCGACGTCTCGGCGCACCTCGGCCTCTATCCGGGCATCGCCACCAACGACGGCGGCAGCCCGAACCTGCAGGCGAGCAGCGGCCTGACCAACACCGCCCTCGGCAGCACCGGCCTGGACATCCGCCAGGTGTACCTCACCTTCGGCAGCAAGGAGATGGGCACCGTCACCGCCGGACGTAACATCGGCCTGTTCGGCGCCGACGTGATCCTCAACGACATGACGCTGCCCGGAGTCGGCGCGCCGGGCTCCGCCGCGACCGCATTCCCCGCCAACACCACCCTCGGCGGCATCGGCTTCGGCTACATCTATACCGACTGGCTGGCGCAGCTCGACTACTCGACGCCGGACATGTCGGGCTTCGGCCTGACTTTCGGCGTCTTCGATCCGCTCAACGCCCTGACCGACGCCGGCGCGCCTGAGCCGAAGAAGGCGCCCGGCTTCCACGCCAAGGCCTCCTACACCATGGGCCTTGCGGAGGGCACCAAGCTGTACCTCTCGGCGGCGTTCCTCTCGCAGCAGCAGTACAACCTGTCGGGCGGCACTTCCTACAACTACACCGGCACCGGTATCGACGTGTTCGCCAAGCTCGACATCACCGACCTCGAGCTGATCGGCTACTACTACCATGGCGACGGGCTCGGCACGACCGCGCTTTTCCTCCTCAGCAGCTTCGGTAACGGCAACACCCGCACCTCGGACGGCTTCTTCGCGCAGGCCACCTACAAGTTCGGGCCGACGAAGATCGGCGTGAACTACGGCGAGAGCAAGCTCGACTTTGCGAACGCCGCGGACCAGGCCGCCAATCCGTCGCTGGTGGCGAACAACAAGAAGCTCACCGCCGGAATCTATTACTCGCTGACCAAGAACCTGACGCTGCTCGGCGAGTTCAGCAACGTGAAGGATGACGCGCACGTCGGCGGCAGCAACAGCGCCAACACCGTCAACCTCGGGGTATTCCTCGGCTTCTGAAGGAGCACGCACGGGCACGGGCGATTGTGGGGTGGGCAGCGGGAGCCGCGTCGACGGTCGTCGCACCGTCGACGCGGTGGCGGGCGGACGCCGGGACGGGAGCGATCGTGATCAAGGTGAGCGTGCTGTATCCCAACGGGCCGGACAGCAGGTTCGATCTCGACTACTACTGCCGCGTCCACATGCCGATGGTGCAGCGGCTGTTCGGTCCGCCGCTGCAGCGCATCGCGGTCGAGTACGGACTCGCGGGGGCGGCTCCCGGCGCGCCGCCGCCGTTCCTCGCCTCGGGACATCTGTATTTCGAATCGCTCGAGGCTTTCCAGAGCGCATTCGAGAAATGCGCCGCGCCGATCATGGCGGACATGCCGCACTACACCAACACCGATCCGTTGATCCAGATCAGCGAGGTGCGGCTGTGAGCGGCGCACTCGAGCGTGGGCTCGGCGGATCGGAAACGGCGCGGACAGCGGCGTGCGGTACTGTGCCATTTGTGACACAGCCGTGTAGCGAACTCGCTCGCCCATCGTTGTTGCGCGAGCGCTGCTGGACACTTGAGCGAGTAAGACTATGATGCGAGTCCCTCATAAGCACAAGGTTAAGAGCGAGGGCTGCATTGGCGAACGGAAGTCGCGGAGCCGGTCAGGTGTGTGGCGGCGCGCTCACAGAGCGTGCGCGGGCGGAGGCATTAACCCATCCAATGACGAATGAATATAAAGAGTCGAAATCTGTCTCGAGGAGAACTGCGTATGCGATTCCAACGCGATAGAAACCTGTACGCCTTAGTTGCGGCGCTGGCGCTCGGAGCCGCCTGCACCGCCGGCGGAGACGAGGTGAGCGATCGCTCGAAGGATCCGAACCTGTGGGCTGCGCCCGGTGCCGATTCCGCTCTGACGCGGCACAGCACCCTCAAGGACATCAACACGTCGAACGTCGCGCAATTGCAGATGGTCTGGTCGCAATCGAGCGGCGCGCTGCGCGGCCATGAAGGGCAGCCGCTGGTGGTCGACGTCGGCGGCAAGCCGATGATGTTCCTGGAGAGCCCCTGGCCGAACATCATCCAGGCGCTCGACCTGAGCGATCCGGATCACCCCAGGGAAGTGTGGAACTACAAGAAGACGAGTAACCGCGACGAGTCCGCCGTGGCGCGCGCCTGCTGCGACACGGTGAATCGCGGCATGTCCTATGCGGACGGCAAGCTGGTGTTCGGCACCCTCGACGGCTTCGTGATCGCGCTCAACGCGGCGACCGGCAAGGAAGACTGGGTGGTGAAGCAGGCCTGGCCGGACAAGGGCGAGACCATCACCTCCGCGCCGCTCGTTGCGGACGGCAAGGTGTACATCGGCTTCGGCGGCGACGAGTTCGGGGCGCGCGGGCGTTTCGACGCCTACAACCTCGCCGACGGCTCCAAGGCCTGGGAGTGCTACAACACGGGCTCCGACAAGGACGTGTGCCTCACCAAGAACAGCAACAAGAAACATCCGGAGTACGGGACCGCCGGCCACGACGTCGGCATTTCCAGCTATCCGGGCGACGAGTGGAAGCGCGGCGGCGGCGCGATGTGGGGCTTCTACAGCTACGATCCGGAGCTGAAGCTCGTGTATGCCTCGAGCGGTAACCCGGGACTGTGGAGCCCGTCGTATCGCTGCGGTGCGCAGCCGGTCACGCAGGAAGCTTGCAACAGCGGCAAGTGGGACAACAAGTGGTCGATGACCATCTTCGCGCGCAAGGCCGACACCGGCGAAGTGGTGTGGGCCTACCAGATGACGCCGTTCGATCAGTGGGACTATGACGGCATCAACGAGAACATGCTCGAAGACGCCACCGTCGACGGCAAGGCGCGCAAGATCCTGATCCACTTCGATCGCAACGGCTTTGCCTACGTGCTCGATCGCACCGACGGCACACTGCTGCGGGCCAACAAGTACGTGACCACCAACTGGGCCGAGAAGGTCGACATGAAGACCGGCGTGCCGGTCAGAGTGTTCGAGCACTCGCCGCTGAAGGTGCACGACAACACCCAGGCGTGTCCGTCGGCGATGGGCGGCAAGGATCAGCAGCCGTGCGCGATCGATCCGAACGAGCCCGGCATCGCCTACTGCCCGACCAACAACTGGTGCATGGAAGACGAGCCGCAGGAGCGCACCCATACCCAGCAGGGCATCGTGTACGTGTTCGCGAACGTGTTCATGTATCCCGAGAAGCCGGGCATCACCGGCAAGTTCAAGAAGTTCAACGTCCTCACGGGCGAGACCGTGTGGGAGATTCCGGATCCGTATCCGAACTGGGGCGGCGCCCTGGTGACGGACGGCGGCCTGGTCTTCTACGGCAGCCTGAACGGGGACTTCCGCGCCGTGGACCGCAACAGCGGCAAGGTGCTGTGGCAGCGACGGCTGGGATCGGGAATCATCGGCAACCCGATCACCTTCCGGGTGAAGGGCAAGCAGTACGTTTCCGTGTGGAGCGGCATCGGCGGGTGGATCGGGCTGCCGGTGACGGCGGGCCTCGATCTGAACGATAAGTTCGGTGCCATCGGGGCGACTGCCATGACCAAGGCAGCGGGCCTCAATTTGATCCCGCAGGGTGGGACGCTGTACACCTTCGGCATGGAATAATCGGCCGAGGTTGCGGATGGTCCGGACGCGCCCGGGGTGACACCCGGGCGCGTTCCGCGTCCGGGCGGCACCCCAGGGACCGAGGAGCCGATGCAATGACGAGGTTGATGAGGACCGGACCGGCGCTCGCCGCCGCGCTGGTCGCGGGAGGGGTCACGCTGCTCGCTGCGCCGCAGGAGGCGCGGGCGGCGCTGCGGGTGTGCGCCGATCCGGGCAACATGCCGCTGTCGAACAACCGCGGCGAGGGTTTCGAGAACAAGATCGCGGCGGTCCTGGCGCACGCACTCGATACCAACGTCGAGTACTACTACCGCCCGACCGTCGAGCGCGGGCTGACGCGCACCACGCTGTACGCCGATCAGTGCGACGTCATGCTCGACATGCCCCCGGACTCCGAGGGGGTGCTGACCACCACGCCGCTGTACCGCTCGACCTTCGTGCTGGTGTCGCGCAGCGACCGCGGCTTCGCCTTCAAGAGCCTCGACGATCCGCGCCTCAAGACGCTCAAGGTCGGGGTGTACGAGACCTCCTCGCTGCGCGAAGCGCTGCTCGAGCACGGCGTGGTGCGCAACGTCGTCATTCACTACCTGAGCCACGATGGAGACCTGGTGCCGGCCGATCAGCCGAGCTACCAGGTGCAGCAGGTGATCGACGGCAAGCTCGACGTCGCGGCGGTGTGGGGCCCGATGGCCGGCTGGTACAAGTCGGTGAAACATGCGCCGCTCGCCATCGTGCCGGTGAATGTGATGGATGATGCGACGCCGCTCGAATTCGACATGGCGATTGCGGTGCGCCGCGATGACCATCCGCTGCGCCAGCGCCTCGAGCAGGCGCTGCACCGGGAGCGCAACGCGCTGCGCGCGATTCTCCTCGAGTACGATGTGCCGCTGGTCAAGTGCGACACCTGCCTGATCAGCGGCGAGCTGCCGGCGCACGGGCCGTATGCGCCGCCGCGGCCGCACACGCCGTCGGCGGCCGGACCCAGCGTGAGCATCGCGCAGCTCGACCAGTGGCTGGCCCAGGGCGCGAGCGTCAACGCCGAGCTCAACGATGCCGTCATGGCCGGCGACCAGGCGCGGGTGAGCTACCTGCTGGAGCAGAAGCACGCCGCGATCGGCGCCCAGGACTCACTCGGCGAGACCCCGCTGCATCACGCGCTGATGC
>DASSQU010000219.1:0-8241 GCA_035702325.1 Steroidobacteraceae bacterium | reverse complement strand
CGGATTCCTACGCGGCGCTGGAAGAGCTGACCGGGCACGCCGAGGCGGTGCTGCAGCAGCTCGAGATCCCCTACCGTACGGTGGCGCTGTGCGCCGGGGACATCGGCTTCAGCGCCGCCAAGACCTACGACATCGAGGCCTGGCTGCCGTCCCAGGGGCGCTACCGCGAGATCTCCTCCTGCAGCAACTGCGAGGCGTTTCAGGCGCGGCGCATGCAGGCGCGCTGGCGCAATCCCGCCGACGGCAAGCCCGAGAACGTGCACACGCTGAACGGCTCGGGGCTGGCGGTGGGGCGCACGCTGGTGGCGGTGCTGGAGAACTTCCAGCAGGAGGACGGCTCGGTGAGCGTGCCGCCGGCGCTGCAGCCGTGGCTCGGCGGCGTCGAGCGGCTCACTCCGTAGACTATCGATAATCGATAAAACTATACTGGCGGGCGCATGAAGCGCGTGCGGCGCAAGCCATCGCCGGCCCGCGACCCGCTGTTCAACAGCTCGGTCGGCAAGGCGCTCGCGCTGCTCGAGAGCTTCAGCGACGGGCGGCGCTCGCTCGGCCTCGCCGAGCTCGCCGCCGATGCCGGCATGAGCGTGAGCTCCGCGCAGCGCTGCACGCACACGCTCGCGCGGCTCGGATATCTGCGGCGCGACCCGCGCGTGCGGCGCTGGGTCCTCACGCCGCGCACCCTGTCGCTGTCGCACGGCTATCTCGCCGGCCACGCGCTGATCGAGCAGGCAACGCGCCACCTGATCGATCTCAATCAGGTGAGCGGGGAGTCGGTGAGTCTCGCGGAGCCCGACGGCGACGACATGGTGTACGTGGCGCGCTTTCCGAGCCGCAAGCCCTTCTTCATCCACATGCCGGTCGGACACCGGCTGCCGATGTACTGCACCGCCTCGGGGCGCGCGTACCTGGCGGCGCTGCCGGCGGCGCTCGCCGAGCGCATCGTGCGCCGCTCGAGTCTCGAGGCGCTGACTCCCTACACGCTCACCGATCCGCGCGAGATCCTGCGGCGCATCGGCGCGGCGCGCGCGGAGGGCTACGCCTGGTCGGAGCAGGAGTGCTACCGGGGCGATCTCACCATCGCGGCCGCGGTGCTCGGCGCCGACGGGGCGCCGGTGGGGGCGGTGAACGTCTCCGCCCCGAACAGCCGCTGGACTCTGGCGCACTTACGCGCGAGGCTCTCGCCGGTGCTGCTCGAGACGGCGCGCGCGGCGTCCGGGCGCGGCGCGCCGCGCCGCTGAGCGCTGCGGGGAGGGGGCCGATGTCATTCATATATATGATCGTCTGTATGCTCGTCGCACTGCCGTGAGCGGTCCGTCGTCGATCACCCGGCGGCGATTCGTGCAGGCCGCGGGCGCGGTCGGCGGTGCGCTGGTGCTCGCGGTCGCGCTGCGCCGGCTGCCGCGCCGCGCCGGCCACGCCCGCCCGGGCAGCGCCACCTTCAACGCCTACGTGCGCATCGCGCCCGACGGCACGGTCACACTCGTCATGCCGAAGGTGGAGATGGGGCAGGGCACCTATACCTCGCTGCCGATGCTGATCGCCGAGGAGCTCGAGGTCGACCTCGCCAGCGTCACGCTCGAGGCAGCACCGCCCGCACCCGAGGTCTACGGCTTCGTGCCCGACCCATCCGCGGACGAGGGCCTGAAGTGGGATCAGTCGACCGGCACCTCGCTCTCGGTCATCCAGTGCTGGACGCCGCTGCGGCAGGCGGGGGCGGCGGCGCGGCTGATGCTGATCCGCGCAGCGGCGCAGCGCTGGCGGGTACCCCCCGAGAGCTGCGCGGCGCAGCGCGGCGAGGTGGTCCACACGCCTTCCGGCCGCCGCCTCGGCTACGGCGCGCTGGCCGCCGCCGCCGCCCGGCTCCCGGTACCGAAGCCGGTGCCGCTCAAACCGGCGCGCGACTTTCGCCTGATCGGGCGCGCGACCCCAAGGCTCGACACCCCGTCCAAGGTGGACGGCAGCGCGCGCTTCGGCATCGACATCCGTCCGCCGCATTCCAGGGTGGCGCTGATCGCCATCGCACCGGTGGCGGGCGGAGCCGTCGCCGCGCTCTCGAGCGATGCGGCGCTCGCGGTGCGCGGGGTGCGGCAGGTGGTGAACGAGAGCGACCTCATCGCGGTGGTTGCCGACGACACCTGGGCGGCGATGCAGGGCATGAAGGCGCTCGACATCCGCTGGAACGACGGACCGAACGCGAGCGTGCAGCAGGCCGAGCTGGTCGCCGAGCTCGAGCACGCCGTCCGCGAGCCGGGGGCGCTCGCCGCCCTTAAGGGCAATCCCGCACAGGCCGCCGCCGGCGCCGCACGGCACGTCGAGGCAATCTATCACCAGCCGTTTCTCGCCCACGCGACGCTCGAGCCGATGAACTGCACGCTCGAGTGGCGCGCCGGGGAGTGCGAGATCTGGACGGGCACCCAGGCCCCCGACCGCGCCGTGGCCAAGCTCGCGGCACTCGGCCTCAGTCCCGGACAGATCATCCTGCACAACCAGCTGATGGGCGGCGGCTTCGGCCGGCGGCTCGAGGTGGACGGCATCGTGCTCGCGGCGCGCATCGCGCGGCACGTGCCGGGACCGGTGCGGGTGCTGTGGCAGCGCAGTGAGGACCTGCAGCACGATCGTTACCGCCCCTACTACGTCGATCGCCTGTCCGCAGCGCTCGATGCCCGCGGCCGGCCGGTCGCCTGGCGCCAGTGGATCGCGGGTGCGGGCCTGTGGGCGCTCTACTACGGGGAGCCGACGGTCAGGAACGGCGTGGATCCGGATGCGGTGACCTCCGCGGCCGATCTCGCCTATCCGTTCGAGAACATGGAGGTGCGATTCGTGCGGCACGACCCGCGGGGCGTGCCCACCGGCTGGTGGCGCGGCGTCGGCGCGACGCGCAGCGTATTCGCGGTGGAGAGCTTCATCGACGAGCTCGCGTCGGCGGCGCGGCAGGATCCGGTCGCCTACCGGCGCGCGCTGCTCCAGGACGCGCGGCAGCGCGCGGTGCTCGATCTGGCCGCGGAGCGCGCCGGGTGGGGTACGCCGCTGCCGGCGGGCGCCGGGCGAGGCGTTTCCATCCAGCACGCCTTCGGGAGCTACCTGGCGCAGGTCGTCGAGGTGCGCGTGGGCGCGCAGGGCGCACCACGCGTCGAGCGCGTGGTCTGCGCCATGGACTGCGGCCAGGTGGTCAATCCCGACGGCGTGCGCGCGCAGCTCGAGGGCGGAGCGACCTTCGGACTGAGCGCGGTGCTCGGCAACGAGATCACGTTCGCCAACGGGCGCGTCGAGCAGACCAATTTCAACGACTTCCCGGCGCTGCGCATCGGGGAGGCCCCGCGGGTCGAAGTGCACCTCATCGCGAGCAGCCTCGATCCGGGCGGCGTCGGGGAGACCGGCACCGCGTGCGTCGGCGCAGCCTTATGCAACGCGATCTACGCGGCCACGGGCAAGCGCGTGCGCACCCTGCCGGTGAGCCGGGGTCTCACCGCCTGAACGCCCCGTTGCTCTGGCAGCGGCGGCGCGTTACCTTGTGACGAGCGCGGCCGCACGAGCGGTGTGGCCGGATAATTCAAAGAGCGACATTTCACGGGGAGGCTCCATGCGGCGCGATCAGCGACACGGATCTATCCGCCGGCGCGCCGGCGCCGCTGTGGCGGCGACGGCACTCGGTTGCGCCGGCGGCGCGGCCTGGGCCGATCAGCAGCCGGCGCAGCCCACCGAGCAGGCGGCCCCGGCGGGGGCGCTGCAGGAAGTGGTCGTCACGGCCACGCGGCGCGAGGAGAGCCTCAGCAAGGTCCCGATCAGCGTTACCGCGCTCACCCAGGAGAGCCTCGATGTGCGCGGCATCAAGGACTTCCAGGAAGTGGCGCGCTTCACGCCGGGGGTGAATTTCGACAACTCCGGAACCAACAACATCTCGATCCGCGGCATCTCCGGGACCGGCGGCGCCGGCACCACCGGCATCTACATCGACGACACGCCGATCCAGATGCGCGCGCTCGCCTTCAATCCCGACGAGGCGCTGCCGAAGTCCTTCGACATCGACCGCATCGAGGTGCTGCGCGGCCCGCAGGGGACGCTGTTCGGCGCCGGCTCCGAGGGCGGCACGGTGCGCTACATCACCACCCAGCCGAGCCTGACGCGCACCAGCATGTACGCGCGCGGCGAAGTCGCGACCACCGAAGGCGGCGCCCCGAGCTACGAGGGCGGCTTCGCCGCCGGCGGACCCCTGATGCAGGGCACGCTCGGCGCGCGCCTCACGCTCTGGTATCGCCGCGACGGCGGCTGGGTAGACGACATCAACCCGGTGACCCTGGCACCGGTACAGCGCAACGCCAACTACGTCGACTCCTATCTGGCGCGGCTCGCGCTGCTGTGGGCGCCGAACGACAAGTGGCGCATCACCCCGTCGCTCTACTATCAGAACGCGAAGCGCAACGACATCAACAACTACTGGCCGCTGTACTCCAACCCGGGCAGCGGCGACTTCGTCAGCGCCGACCCCTCGCAGCGCCGCGTGCCGGACAGGTTCTATCTCACCGCGCTCAAGATCCAGGGAGACCTGGGCCCGGCGCAGCTGATTTCCAACACCTCCTACTACAATCGCCGCAACCAGGACGGCTACGAGGGCACGCTGTACAACCTCGGCTTCTACCAGGCGTTCGTCTACCTGCCCCCGTACCCGACGGGCGCGTCATATCCGCTGATCGACGCCACCGGCATTCACCTGCCCGCGGGCGCCACGGACTACGTGGCGCCATCCACGGTCGACAACGGGCAGATCAACATCACCCAGGAGATCCGCCTGCAGTCGAGCGATCCCAACGCGCAGCTGGTGTGGACCACGGGGCTGTTCTTCAGCGAGAACCGCCAGAGCTATCTCGAGCAGATTCACGACCCGCTGCTGAGCGAGCTGCAGAATGCGCTGATCGGCGATCCGAACATCGTCGACGTCTTCGGCGTCGGCTACGACCCGGCCTATCCCCAGGACTCCTATTTTCTGCAGACCCGCGCCAAGGACGAGCAGTACGCGGTGTTCGGCGAGCTCACCTACGCCCTCACCGAGAAGCTCAGGCTGACGGCCGGCGCGCGCTTCTCGAAGAACAAGTACTCGTTCGATACCTTCACCGGCGGGCCGCAGCTGTTCGGGCCCTCGACCCTCGGCTCGGGCAACAACTCGGAGAACGCGTTCACGCCGAAGCTGAGCGTGCAGTACCAGCTCGATCCGGGCAACATGCTCTATGCGACTTACGCCAAGGGCTTCCGTCCCGGCGGGGCCAACAACCCGCTGCCGTTCGCGGCCTGCTCGACGGATTTCACCAATTTCGGCATCGCCAATGCGCCCACGACCTACAATTCCGACACCGTCGACAGTTTCGAGGTTGGCGCCAAGAACAACATCAACAACCGCATCAGGATTGCCAGCAGCATCTACTACATCAAGTGGAACAACATCCAGCAGGTGGTGGTGCCGCCGATCTGCCAGATCTCTTTCATCGACAATCTCGGCCGGGCGGTCGCCAAGGGCATCGACCTGCAGCTGGACGCCTCGATCACCGACTCGCTGACGGCCGAGGTGGCTGCGGGCTACACTTCGGCCCGTTACGTCCAGGACTCCAGGCTGAGCCCCACCGAGCTGACCCCGGTGGTTGCAAGCGGCGACGCCATCATCAGCCAGACCAGCGAGACCGGCGGCGGGCAGCCGACCGCGCCGCTGACCGTGGCGGCGGGGCTCGAGTACCGCTTCAACGTCCTGGCGCACGAGAGCTTCCTGCGCCTCGATTACGAATACCAGGGCCGCGCCAGGTGGCCGTCACCGGGTCAGGACCCGAACAGCCTGCAGTTCGACGCGAATAACTACGTGCTTCCCGGAACGACGTTCACGAGCGTGCGCGGCGGGATGCAGTTCGGCTCGCTGTCGCTGCAGGCGTTCTGCGACAACCTGGCGAACTCCCACGCCGTCACCGACTTCAACTGGACGATCAATCCCGGTGACGGCAGCAGCCGCCTGCAGCGCCAGTACGCCTTCCGCCCGCGCACCATCGGCATCACCGCCATCTGGCGCCAGTAGCGCCGGGAGGGGTCGGCGCGGAGTCCGTGCCGATCAGTACTCGGCCGGGGGCGTGGCGCCGCTCGCGGCCAGCTCGCGCACTGCCTCGCGCCGCGCCGCCTTGACGTCGGCGAGCGGCGTGTGGCGCTCGCGCGCGACCTCCGCGGCGGTAAAGGGCGCGGCGCGCGGCTCATCCGCGGCGGAGTAGCGCTCGGCCAGCCAGTTGAGCACCGCCGCGAGCTGCGCGTCGGAGAGCGCCGAGTTGGCGGCGCCGGGCACGCGCAACACGTAGCTGCGCCCGGCGCCGGTGCGCATGAAACGGCCGAGCGAGACGGCGAGCGGCGGTACCTTGCCCGCCACGCCGCGCGCGTCGGCGCCGTGACAGCCCATGCAATAGAGCATGTAGTCCTCGGCGGGACCGGCGTGCGCGGCCAGCGCGGCGCAGGCGAGCGCGCCGGCCGCGGCGTGGACCCGCGCGCGCCTCACGGGCTGGTTTGGTCCGCGACGCCGAGGATCACGGACACGGTGCAGTGGTAGTTCGATTCGGCGTTGGCCATGCACCAGTTGAGATCGTTGTTGCGCGACGGCCGGTAGAGCGGCCGCTCGCGCTCGTTGCGGTTGCAGCCGCAGTTGCCGCAGCTCGTCTTTCCGCAGCAGTCGTTGTAGGAGACGATGTAGTCGCGACCGTCGCCCGGGTTGTGGCAGGTACCGATCCAGGTGATCGGCGAGGACGAAGTCCCGGGCGGGCAGGAGGTGGCGCTGCCGCCGCAGCAGGCGCACAGGAAGCCGTCGATGGCACAGTAGCGCCAGTAATCGCAGCTCTCCGGACCTGGCGCACCGGGCCCGGTATTCGCTGCCTGTGCAACCCCACCGCGCTCGATCGGCAGCAGCGGGAGGAGCGCCGCGCCGGTGAGCACGCGGCCGAGCGTGGCGAGGAGACTGCGGCGCGAGGTGGACCGGGCGAGCGATCGGGACGAGTCTTCGAACCACTGGTCGAGTGAGCGCATGCGGGCCTTCCGCTCAGTGAATCACGAGCTGCCACGGGGATTCGCCGAGATGATGCTCGACGTGGCGCAGCTGGCCGCTGCGGGCATCGAACACCGCGAGATCGGCGTCCTCGGTGGCGGCGATCACCACCGGCGCCGGATCCTGCGATACCTCCACCGCGGCCACCGCGGCGAGTCCGCGGGACTTGAGCGGCCAGCGCGCGACGCGCCGGTGCTGCGCCAGGTCGAATACCCACAGCTCCGTGCCGCCGTTCTTGTGGGTACCTTCGCCGCCCTGGTGCATCGGCACGTACAGCCGGCCGAGCGCGCGCTGGATCGCGCCGACCTGGTAGCCGCCCGGGCGCCAGCGTCCGCGCTCGGCGCCATCGACCAGCGGCCAGGGCGGGGCGAACGCCGGCTGCGGCCCGGAGAGATCGACTTCATGCACTTCCCCGAGGAAGGAAAGGAAAACGTAGCCGCGCTCCGAGCGGATCCCCTGGACGAATACCGGGTCCTTGTCGGGATCGAAGAACGGCCCCGACAGCGCCCGCGAGGCTTCCCGCCCCTCGGCGTCGAGCGTCACGGTGAGGAGCCGTCCGCCCTCGCAGATCGACGACACCCGGTTCGCACCCGAGGGAATGACGAGCACGCAGCCCGCGGTATCGATCTCGCCGAGCACCTTCCCCTGGGCGGGATCGAGCACGCCGAAGGAGGCGGCGGGGGTCATGTAGGCCACGTAGAGGAAGCGGCCGTCGGAGCTGTAGGCGACATTGAACAGCGTGGGTATCGACTGCATGCGTTTGGGCGGCAGGACGATCTCGCGCGTGGTGTCGAGCGTGGCGTTGTCGGTGAGCTCCACGAGGTCGGTACGCGCGCCGTGGCTGCCGCGCGCGAAGTAGGTGGTGACGATCGCGCTGCGCGTGCCGTCGGGAGACAGGATGAATCCCGGCACGAAGCCGGCGTCGATCTGTCCGAGCCGCCGGTAGCCGTCGCCGTCGAAGAGGTGCACGCGCGCGTCGAGCTCGTGATCGAAGGCGTAGTCGAGGACGTAGACCAAGTGCGGGCCGGCCGGCGGCAGGCGCTCGATGCTGAGCTGCTCGGCGGCGAGCGGCGGGGGAGTAGCGGCAGCGGCCGGCGGGGCGCCCCCCGTCAGCCAGCCGTTCAGCGCGAGGCACGACGCCAGCACCCGCGGCGCGGTAAATCGCATCGACCTCCCCCTGCGAG
>DASSQU010000218.1:0-4231 GCA_035702325.1 Steroidobacteraceae bacterium | reverse complement strand
TCCCCTACGTGAGCCTCGAGCCGCAGGCGGGCGGGCGCTACCTGATCCGCACCGCCGCGCCGCTCGGCGAGTCGGCGAGCCACGATCCGCGCTTCGTGGTGGCGATCTCCCCGGTGCCGGCGCAGCTCGCGGCGCTGTCGGAAGCGGTGCAGAGCTCGTACTCGCAGTACGGCGATCTGGCCGCGCTGCGCGAGCCGCTGAAATACAGCTTTCGTCTCACCCTCACCCTGGTGCTGCTGCTCGCCATGCTGGCGGCGATCTACGGCGCCATCTACTCCTCGCAGCGCCTGGTGCGACCGGTGCAGGACCTGATCGAGGGCACGCGCGCGGTCGGCAAGGGCGACTTCGCCACGCGCCTGCCGCTGCCCTCGCGCGATGAGATGGGCTTCCTGGTGCACTCCTTCAACGACATGACCAAGCGGCTGCGGCGGGCCCGCGCCGAGGCGACCTCCAGCCAGCAGGCGGTGGAGCGCGAGCGCGAGCGGCTGGCGATCATCCTGGCGCGGCTCTCAACCGGAGTGCTCGCCATCGACCGTAACATGACCGTGCGCACCGCGAATGAGGCCGCCGGCGCGATACTCGGTACGGATCTCTCGGCGGCCACCGGGCGTGCGCTGCCCGAGCTCGCCGCGGGCAACGAGCGGCTCGGCCAGTTCGTCGCCGCGCTCGCCGTGCGTTTCGCCGCCGGGCGGCAAGAGTGGCGCGAGCAGCTCGACCTCGACGGTGCCTCGGGTCGCCGCGCGCTCATGTGCGCGTGCACACCGCTGCCGGGCGAGGATGAGGACATGGGCTTCGTGATCGTGTTCGACGACATCACGACCCTGCTGCAGGCGCAGCGCGATGCCGCCTGGGGCGAGGTGGCGCGCCGCCTGGCGCACGAGATCAAGAATCCGCTCACGCCCATCCAGCTGTCCGCCGAGCGCCTGCGCCGCCGGCTGCTCGCCGGCATGAGCGAACGCGATGCGGAGATCCTCGAGCGCGGCACGCGTACCATCGTGCAGCAGGTCGAGACCATGCAGCAGATGGTGAATGCGTTCAGCGAATACGCCCGCGCACCGGAGATGCACGTCACGCGCTTCAGCCTCAATCAGCTCGTAACCGAAGTCGCCGACCTGTATCGTTCCCAGGCGCCGCGCACGCGTATACGGCTGGACCTCGATGAGCACATCGAGGGCATCGAGGCCGATCGCGGCCGCGTGCGGCAGATCCTCAACAACCTGGTCACCAACGCCCTCGAGGCGCTGGAGGGCGTTGCGGCACCGTTGCTGGAGATCAGCACGCGCCTGGAGACGAGCGCGGATGGGGAGTACGCGGCTGTGATCGTGTGTGACAATGGACCGGGATTTCAGCGCGAGCTGCTCGGCAGGGTGTTCGACCCCTACGTCACCAGCAAGCCCAAAGGCACCGGATTAGGCCTCGCCATCGTGAAGAAGATCATCGAGGAGCACGGCGGGCGCATCGACGCGGACAATCGGCCCGAAGGCGGCGCGCGCGTGCGCGTCGTGCTGCCGTTACAGGACAGCACGCGCTCCGCCACCGGCGGGGCGCGTGAGCGCCGGGATCAGCTGCGGAGGGAAAGAGCGTGAGTGGCCCACACATTCTCGTAGTGGACGACGAGGCGGACATCCGCGGACTGCTGAAGGAAATTCTCTCCGAGGAAGGCTACGAGGTCGACGTAGCCGCCAACGCCGCCCAGGCGCGCGCTTCGCGCGCGCGGCAGATACCCGACCTGGTATTGCTCGATATCTGGATGCCGGATGTCGATGGCATCACGCTGCTGCGCGAGTGGTCGGCGGCGGCGACCGACGGCTGTCCGGTCGTCATGATGTCGGGACACGGCACCGTCGAGACCGCGGTCGAGGCCACGCGCCTCGGCGCCTTCGATTTCGTGGAGAAACCGCTGTCGCTCGCCAAGCTGCTGCGCACCGTGGAGCGCGCGCTCGATGCCGGGCGGCGCCACCGCCAGAGCACGCGGCTGCTCGGCTCACAGCTGGCGGTGCCGCTCGGCAAGAGCAAGTTGATGCAGCAACTGCGCGCGGAGGCGCAGCAGATCGCAGCGAACCCTTCCGCGGTGCTGCTGGTCGGCGAACCGGGCTCGGGCCGCGAGGCATTCGCGCGCTACCTGCACGAGCGCGGGCCGCGTGCCGCGGCGCCGTTCGTGTCGCTCATTGCCTCGAGCCTGCGCGATGCCGATGGCGAAGCGCGCCTGTTCGGGCGCGAGAACGGCGCGCATACGGTGGGCGCGCTCGAGGAAGCCGCCGGCGGCACGCTCTTCATCCACGAGCTCGAGGACCTGCCGCAGGGGGTGCAGCGGCTGCTGGTCGGCGTGTTCGAATCGGGGCAATTCACCCGCCTCGGCGGGAGCGAGCCGATCAGCTTCCGCGCTCGTGTCCTGTCCTCGGCGCAGCCGGGCATCGAGCAACGCGCCGGCAACGACGGGTTCCGGCGCGATCTGCTCGCGCATCTCAACGTACTCATCATGCGCGTGCCGCCGCTGCGCGAGTATGCCGAGGACGTCCCCGACCTGCTGCGTCACCAGGTGGACCGTCTGGTCGACAGCGACGGACTGGCGTTCCGCCGCTTCAGCGTCGCGGCGCAGAACCGGCTGCGCAACTACCCCTGGCCGGACAACGTGCGCGAGCTGCGCCACCTGGTGCACCGGTTGCTGATCCACGGTGGCTCCGAGGAGATCCGCCTCGAGGAGATCGAGCGCGAGCTCGCGGTGCAGACCCCGCCCGATGAGCCGCTCGTCAAGCAGGACCTGCTGGCGTTGCCGCTGCGCGAAGCGCGCGAGCAGTTCGAGCGCGCCTATCTGCAGCAGCAGCTGCTGCTGTGCAACGGCAAGGTGGGACAGCTCGCCAAGCGCGTCGGCATGGAGCGCACCCACCTCTACCGCAAGCTGCGTTCACTCGGGGTGGATTTCCGCAACATCAGCGAGGATTGACCGGCTCAGCCCGCCGCGGCACCTCTACTACCTCGCGGCGCCAGCGCGCTCAGTCGCCGATGCGGATCACGAGCGCATCCACATCCGCCGCCTGCAGCTGCCGGCGCAGCTTGTTGAGCTCATCGAGATTGTTGATCGGGCCGATGCGCACGCGGTGCCACACGTCGGCGTCGACGGCGACGCGCTGAACCTTGGCGCTGATGCCAGTCAGTGCGAGCTGCGCGCGTACACGGTCGGCGTCCGCTTCGTTGCGGTACGAGCCCGCCTGCAGCACGTACACGCCCGGGCGCTCGATCTTCGCGGCGGCGGGCAGATCGCGCTTGACGTCCTTGTCCTTTTCCGGAACCACTACCTCGAAGTTCGGCAGCATCTCGTAGAAGTCGTATTTCTCGGAGGGTTTGCCGCTGCCACCGACCGCCTCCGCCTCCGCGGCGCGCGCGCTGCGGTGCGGATCGGGACGCGGCGCCTCGGGAGCCTCGCTTCCCCTGTGACGGTTGAGCCAGCTGAACGCCAAGGCCATGAGCAGCGCGCCGGCCAACACGCCCCAGCAGAACTCGCGCACGCCCCGCAGGGCGAGCGCCCGGTGCTGCGAGGACTTGTAGTCGCGCGCGGAAAGGCGCGTCACGCGGTTGGCGGCAGCCGTGCGCGTCTCGGCCGGCTGTGAGCGCGCGCGGCTCACATGCTCTCCGGCGAGGACACGCCAAGGAGGGTGAGACCGTTGCGCAGCACCTGCTGCACGGCGAGCACCAGGGCAAGGCGCGCATTGCGCAGCCCGGCATCCTCGACGATGAACGGCGCGGCGTTGTAATAGGTGTGGAACACGTTGGCGAGCTCGCGCAGGTAGTGCACCAGCGCATGCGGCGCACGATTGAGCGCGGCCTGTTCGAGCACCTCGGGATAGCGGCTGAGCGCCTGCAGCACGGCCTGCTCGTGCGGGCTATCCAGGGCGGCCGCCGCGGCGAGCCCCGCGGCGCGGTCGAATGACAAGCCGCGCGCCGCGAGCTGCTTCATGACGCTCGCCACGCGCGCATGCGCGTACTGGATGTAGTACACCGGGTTCTCGTTGGTGCGCGACTTGGCGAGCTCGAGATCGAAGTCGAGCGGCTGATCGTGGCTGCGCATGAGGTAGAAGAACCGGCAGGCGTCGTTGCCGACATCCGCGCGCAGCTGGCGCAGGCTGACGAACTGCGCCTCGCGCTTGCCCATCGGAATCCGCTCGCTGCCGCGATACAGACTGACGAACTGGATGAGCGGCGCCTCGGGAGCCTCGCTTCCCCTGTGACGGTT
>DASSQU010000217.1:0-2425 GCA_035702325.1 Steroidobacteraceae bacterium | reverse complement strand
AGCGCCTCGGTCAGCCGTTCGACGCCGGCTTTCGAAGCGGTGTAGGCGCCCATGCCCGCGCCGGCGCGCGCGGCGGCGCCCGCGCCGACATTGACGATGCGCCCGGCGCCGCTCGCGATGAGGTACGGCAGCGCCGCCTGGCAGGCGACGACCGCGGTCTTCAGGTTCATCGCGAACATGAGCTCCCAGGTTGCGACCGACCCCTGCTCGAGCGTCTCCGCGCGAAAGCCGCCCGCGATGTTGGCGAGCACGTGAATCGCCCCGCCGGCGCGAGCCACGCTGCGCATCGCGGCCTGCGCGGCTTGGGCGGACGTGAGGTCCACGCCCCCGACGAGCACGTGTCCGCCGGCGAACTCCTGCGCGGCGGCCGGCGGCACGGGGGCGCGATCGATGAGGCCGAGGCGCGCACCGCGCGCGGCGAAGCGTCGCGCAACCGCCGTCCCGAGCGCGCCGAAGGCGCCGGTGATGACCACGGTGGCATTGTCGGGTAGCGGCATGGCTCAACCTCCGGGCCGCGGGCAGGTGTGCGCGGGCATCGTCAGCCGCCGGTGAGCTTCTGCCTCAGGTACACGAAGCTCAGTGCCCACATCTCCGCCGCCTGGCGGTGGTCGGCGGCCGCCGCGTGGCCACCGTCGGTGTTCTCGTAGAAGAGGACCTCATGGCCCTGGGCCTCCATGCGGGCCGCCATCTTGCGGGCGTGCACCGGGGTCACCCGGTCGTCGCTGGTCGCGGTGACGAAGAACACCGGCGGGTAGCGCTGGCCCTTCCGCACGTTCTGATAGGGCGAGTACCTGAGTATCCAGGCACGGTCGGCGGGCTTGTCGGGATCGCCGTACTCGGCCTCCCAGGAGGCGCCGGCACCGATGTGGGTGTAGCGGATCATGTCGATCAGCGGCACCTGGCAGACCACCGCCCCGAAGAGTCCGGGACGCTCGACCATGTTGGCGCTCACGAGCAGCCCGCCGTTCGACCCGCCCATGATGCCGAGCTGCCGCGACGTGGTAATGCCGCGCCGCACGATGTCCTGCGCCACCGCCTGGAAGTCGTCGAAGGCCTTCTGACGGTTCGCGAGCAGCGCGGCCTGGTGCCAGGCGGGCCCGTACTCGCCGCCGCCGCGGATGTTGGCCACCACGAACACCCCGCCGCGCGTCAGCCACAGCATGCCGAAGTTGGGCGAATAGCTCGGCGTGAGCGAGATCTCGAAGCCCCCGTAGCCGTAGAGCACCGTGGGCGCGGGTCCGGTGAGATTGCGCGAGCGGGTCACGAAGTACGGGATGCGGGTGCCGTCGCGCGAGGTGGCGAAGAACTGCTCGGTCCTGAGGTCCGAGGCATCGAAGCGCGCCGGCAGCGACTTGATCGCCTCAGGTTGTCCCTGCCCGTCCTCGGCATAGAGCGTCGTCGGCGTCGTGTAGCTCTCGAAGCGAAACTGCGCCTCCGGCCCGAAGTCGTTGGTGCTCACGATATGAGTCGAGCCGCCGGCCGGCAGCGCGAGCGTGCTCTCGCTCCAGCCGCCCGCCGCCGCGGGCCGGAACACGCGGATGCTGCCGGTGACGTCGTGGTTGACGGCGACGTAGACCGCATCGCGCCCGGTGGCCACCTCGTCGATGGCGCTGCGCGCATCCGGGGTGTAGAGCACCGCGACGGATGCGCCGCTCGCGGCAGCACCGGACTCGGGCACGGGGTAGGCGATGAGCGAGCCGCGGGCGATGGGCGCACCCCCGGGCGGCGTCCAGTCCTCGCGCAGCGTGAAGATGAGATGCCTGCCCTGCGCCCCCTTGAGATCGGCGCCGGGCGGCAGCGGGAGCAGCTGCGTCGCGCCATCGGGCGCGAGCAGGTAGTACGCGGCGGTGAAGAAGCCGATCTGGTGCTGCACGACGGCGATGGCGCCCGCCGGGTTGTGAAACACGACGCCCGCGGCGGCTACATCGCCCGTGCGGCCCTCGAAGAGAGTGCGGGCGTTGGCCATCGGCTCGCCGCGCTTCCAGCGCTTCACGATGCGCGGGTAGCCGGACGAGGTCATCGAGCCCGGCCCGAAGTCCGTGCCGAACAGCACCGTGTCCTCGTCGAGGTAGGTGATCGAGGACTTGGCTTCGGTGAGCTGAAAGCCGTCCCTGACGAAGCTGCGGGTGCCGGGATCGAACTCGCGTACCACCACCGCATCGCCGCCGCCGCGCGACAGCTGCAGCAGACAGCGGGTGAGCGAGGGCGTGCACTCGGCCCCTTTCCACACCCAGTTCTCGTGCTCCTCGGCGGCGAGGCGATCGAGGTCAAGCAGCACCTCCCAGGGCGGCCCGGCGTTCGCGTACCCGGCGATGGTGGTGCGCCGCCAGATGCCCTTCGGGTGCACCGCGTCCTGCCAGAAGTTGAAGACGTACTGGTGATCGAGCGCCCCGAAGGGTCTGCGGTCGGTCGCATCGAGCACGCG
>DASSQU010000216.1:0-10989 GCA_035702325.1 Steroidobacteraceae bacterium | reverse complement strand
CTGCCGACGTTCGCGTCTGGGACGGCGAGCTCGCTCAGCTCGGTGAGCTCGTCGCGGAGTCTCGGGGTCGCATGATTGAGCAGCTTGAGCCGCACTGGCGTGAGACTGTCGCGGCGCTCACTGGTCTTCCGGTCGAGCTCCACTACCTGCGTGGGTGGAGCCAGGAGCACTCCCTCATCGAGGCGCTTGCCGCCTCGAGCGCTCGCGATCGAAGCCGGCAGATCACGCACGCTGGGCCACACCGGGCCGACGTCGCGCTGCGCCTTCAGGGGCGCCCGGCACGCGAGATCCTCTCCCGGGGACAGCAGAAGCTCGTCGCCGTAGCGCTGACACTCGCGCAGCTTCGGCTTCTTCAGGCTCGCACCGAGCTCACGCCGACGCTCCTTCTCGATGACCCCGCTGCCGAGCTCGATGCGGGCAATCTCGAGCGCTTCATCGCCCAGGTCGCGGCGTTGCGATGTCAGCTCGTCGTCACCTCTCTGCACGCCGAAATGCGTTTGTTCGGCACCCCGGAGCGCATGTTCCGAATGGATCAGGGGAGGGTGCAACCGCTATAATAATCCGTCACAAAATCGGGTCGCTCATGGCTTCAGACGACGTCTACGATTCCAGTAAAATCAAAGTCTTAAAGGGTCTTGATGCGGTGCGCAAACGCCCGGGGATGTACATCGGGGACACCGATGACGGCAGCGGGCTGCACCACATGGTTTTCGAAGTCGTCGACAACTCGATCGACGAGTCCCTGGCGGGACACTGCGACCGCATTGTCGTGACGATTCACGCCGATGAATCGGTCACCGTGTCCGACAACGGCCGTGGAATCCCTGTGGATATCCACCCCGATGAGGGCCGCTCAGCCGCCGAGGTGATCATGACGGTGCTGCACTCGGGCGGGAAGTTCGACGACAGCTCCTACAAGGTCTCGGGGGGCCTGCACGGCGTCGGCGTCTCGGTCGTCAACGCGCTCTCGGACAACCTGCTGCTCACGATCGCGCGCGACGGCAAGCTCCACCGCCAGGAATATCACCTCGGCGAGCCGGTCGCACCGCTCGCAGCCGTCGGGGAAACGCACGACCGCGGCACCGTCATCCGCTTCAAGCCGAGCTCGAAGATCTTCACCAACATCCAGTTCAACTACGAGATCCTCGCCAAGAGACTGCGCGAGCTTTCGTTCCTCAACTCGGGCGTGCGCATCGAGCTCATCGACGAGCGCGAGAACAAGTCCGACGTGTTCGCGCACGCCGGCGGCCTGCAGGCCTTCGTGAAATACCTGAACCGCACGCGCACGCCGATTCACGAGTCAGTGTTCTGGTTTCGCACCCAAGACGGGCCTGTTTCGGTCGAAGTGGCTCTCCAGTGGAACGATTCCTACCAGGAGAGCATGTTCTGCTACACGAACAACATTCCGCAAAGGGACGGCGGCACGCACCTCGCGGGCTTTCGCAGCGCCCTCACCCGCACGCTCAATGACTACGTCGAGAAGGAATTGTCCGGGAAGAAGGACAAGATCCCGGTGACCGGCGACGATGCGCGTGAGGGGCTCACCGCGATCCTGTCGGTGAAACTGCCCGATCCGAAATTCTCCTCCCAGACCAAAGACAAGCTCGTGTCCTCCGAAGTGAAGGGCGTGGTCGAGAACGCGGTCGGCACCAAGCTGCAGGAGTTCCTGCTCGAGCACCCGCACGAGGCGCGCGCCATCGTCGCGAAGATGGTGGAGGCGGCGCGCGCGCGCGAGGCCGCGCGCAAGGCACGCGAGATGACCCGGCGCAAGGGCGCGCTCGATGTCGCGGGACTGCCCGGCAAGCTCGCCGACTGCCAGGAGAAGGATCCGGCGCACTCGGAGATTTTCATCGTCGAGGGCGACTCGGCCGGCGGCTCGGCCAAGCAGGGGCGCGACCGGCGCACGCAGGCGATCCTGCCGCTCAAGGGCAAGATCCTGAACGTCGAGCGCGCGCGCTTCGACAAGATGCTGGCGTCGGCCGAGGTCGGCACGCTCATCACGGCGCTTGGTTGCGGGATCGGCGAGGACGACTTCGACATCGAGAAGCTGCGCTATCACCGCGTGGTGCTGCTGTGCGACGCCGACGTCGACGGCAGTCACATCCGCACGCTGCTGCTCACCTTCTTCTACCGGCAGATTCCCCAGCTCATCGAGCGCGGACACATCTACATCGCGCAGCCGCCGCTCTACAAGGTGAAGCGTGGCAAGCAGGAGAGCTACGTCAAGGACGAGAACGAGCTCAACCAGATGCTGCTCAATACCGCGCTCGAAGGCGCAGGTCTGCACGTGAACGCGCAGGCGCCACCGCTGTCCGGCTCGGGGCTCGAGCAGCTCGCACGCCAGTACATGGAAGTTCAGGCGATCATCCGGCGCTGGTCGCGGCGCTACGACGATCGACTGCTCGAGCAGCTCGTCTACATGCCGCAAGTGACGCTCGTCAATTTCGACCGTGTCGAGTGGTTGCGCGGCTGGGCGCAGGACCTCAGCCAGCGACTGAACGCGCTCGCCGACGGCGCGCGCAGCTACCGCGTCGAGGTGCGCTCGGCCGGCGGCGGCCAGGGCGCGCGGGTCCTGGTGCATCGCGTCGAGCACGGCACCGCGACCGACAAGTACCTGACGCGGGAATTCTTCGAGTCGGCCGAATACCAGCGCATCGCGGACCTCGCGCGCACGCTCGCCGGGCTGATCGGCGAGGGCGCCTACGTGACGCGCGGCGGTGAGCGTCAGGAGATCGGCTCCTTCAAGGAAGCCATCAGATGGCTGTTCGAGCAGGCCAAGAAGGGACAGAGCATCCAGCGCTACAAGGGCCTCGGCGAGATGAATCCCGAGCAGCTGTGGGAGACGACCATCAACCCCGAGACGCGCCGCCTCCTGCAGGTCAAGATCGAGGACGCGGTCGCCGCGGACGATATCTTCACGACGCTGATGGGAGATCAGGTCGAGCCACGGCGCGAGTTCATCGAGAAGAACGCCCTCTCGGTCACCAATCTCGATATCTGAAGAACACCCGCGGAGCGGCCCGCCGGGCTGACACGTGTCACGCCCCCGGTTCGAGCCGGCGCACCGTCGCCTCGATCCAGCCCTGGATCTCGTCGTTCACCTCGCGCACCTCGCGAGTCCCGGGCGCAATCGCGGGCCCGATGACGACGCGCACCGTACCCGGCCTCTTGCGCAGGCCGCGCCGCGGCCAGTAGTAGCCGGCGTTGTGCGCGACCGGGACGATGAGCCTGCCCGCCTTGGCGGCGAGCAGCGTGCCGCTCACACCGTAGCGGCGCGTCTCGCCGGCGGGCATGCGCGTGCCCTCGGGAAAGAACATCACCCAGTCGCCCTCAAGGAGCCGTTCCTTGCCCTGCTCGATCACCTGCGCGACGGCGGCATGGCCGGCCTTGCGGTCGATCGCGATCGCATGCATCTGGCGCAGCGCGAGCCCGACCACCGGGATCCACTGGAGCTCGCGCTTGAGCACCCACACCTGGCGCGGAAACAGCACCATCATCGCGATCGTCTCCCAGGACGAGGAGTGCTTCCAGCAAGCCACGTGGCAGCCGGCGGGGAGCGGCGCGCCCTCGACGCGGTGCTCGAGTCCGCAGCTCCACTTGAGGACCCACAGCAGGCTCGCGGCCCAGCCGCGCGCCAGCGGGAAGCGTCGCGGGAAAGGCAGGAACAGACAGGCGATGGCGAACGGAATCGCGTAGAGGAAAGTCCATACGAACAGGAAGCCGGTGAAGAAGAGCGAGCCGGCGAGCTGCAGCGCCGGCCCGCGGCGGCCCCCGCTCCTTGGTGAATCCGGGCTCAACCCGGCAGCCGCGACAGGTCCGCGACCCCCGCAAACAGTCCCTGCAGCTGCGCGAGCAGCGCGAGGCGGTTCGCCTGCAGCTGCGGGTCCTCGGCCATGACCAGCACCTGGTCGAAGAAGGCATCGACCGCGGGACGCAGCTGCGCAAGGTGTCCGAGCGCGGCGGTGTACTCGCGCCGCGAGGCCGCTTCGGTCACTGCGGCGCGCAGCGCCCGCATGGCGTCATAGAGGCGCACTTCGGCGCTCTCGCGCAGCTGCTCGACGCGCACCTCGGTGCGCACCTCGCCGGGCGCCTTGCGCAGGATGTTGGCGATGCGCTTGTTGGCGGCGGTGAGGCTGGCCGACTCGGGCAGCTCGAGGAAGGTGCTGAGCGCCTTCAGGCGGGCGTCGAAATCGAGCGGGGAGGCGGGACGGGTCGCGAGCACCGCATCGAACATCTCGCCGGTTACCGCGGCCGTGCCCGGCAGCGTCGGTGCGGCGGATTTCTCGAGGTAATAGGCGCGCAGCCGCTCCATGAGGAAGTCGTAGATCTCCCGCGCGATCTGCGCGGGCGGCATCCCGGCCGCGGCGTCGGCGCTGCGCGGTGTGCCGCCGGGCGACGAGGCGGCCGCCGCAGCGGACCGCAGCCGCTCGATGTCGGCGCACACTGCGCCCACCGCCTGCGCAAGACACGCGGGGAGATCGACATCGAGGCGCTTCTCGATGAGGATCCGCTGCACGCCGAGTGCGGCACGGCGCAGCCCGAAAGGATCCCGGGTGCCGCTCGGCTTGCCGCCGATCGCGAAGATGCCCGCGAGGGTATCGAGCTTGTCGGCGATCGCGAGCGCGAGGCCCGCGCGCGCCACCGGCAGCGCATCGCCGGCCGAGCGCGGCAGGTAGTGCTCGCGGATCGCCGCAGCGACCTCGCCAGACTCACCGTCGGCACGCGCGTAGTAGCTGCCCATGATGCCCTGCAGCTCGGGGAACTCCCCCACCATGGCACTCAGCAGATCGCACTTGCAGAGCTCGGCGGCCCGCGTCGCCTCCTCGGCGGCCGCGCCGGCGGCGGCGGCGATGGCGCGCGTGAGTGCGCCCACCCGGCGGGTCTTGTCGCCGAGGGATCCAAGGCGCGCCTGGAAGGTCACCGCATCGAGCGCCGGCAGGCGCGCGGCCAGCGGCGCGCGGCGGTCCTGCTCGAAGAAGAAGGCGGCATCGGCGAGGCGCGCCCGCACCACGCGCTCGTTGCCGGAACGCACCTGCCCGGGATCACGGCTCTCGATGTTGCTCACTGCGATGAACGCGGGCAGCAGCATTCCCTGCGCGTCCTCGACAGGGAAGTCGCGCTGGTGAGTCTCGAGAGTCGAGACCAGCACCTCGCGCGGCAGCGCGAGGAAGCGCTCGGCGAAACGCCCGGCGAGCGCCACCGGCCACTCGGTGAGCGCCGCGACCTCCTCGAGCAGCGCCTCGTTCACCACGGCACGGCCCCCGAGGCCGGCGGCGAGCGTCTCGACCTGCGCGCGGATGCGCGCGCGCCGCTCTTCGAGGTCCGCGATCACCCGGCCACGCTCGCGCAGCGTGCGCTCGTAGGCTCCCGGGCTCGCGATGCGCAGCGGGCGCGGGGCGTGGAAGCGGTGCCCGCGCGTCGTGTTGCCGCTCGCGGTCTCCAGCAGCGTCGCCGGCACCACCGTGGCGCCATAGAGCATGACGAGCCAGTGCACCGGGCGCACGAAGAGCGCCGTACCCTCGCCCCAGTGCATGCGGCGCTGAATGGGCAGGGCATCGAGCGCCGTGCGTACGAGGTCCGGCAGCAGCTCGACCGCGCCCTGCCCGGGGCGGGTGCCGACGAAGTAGAGGAACGTGCCCTTGGCCTCCTCCACCCGCTCGAGCGCATCCACCCCCGTACCGCAGCTGGCGGCGAAGGCGACGGCGGCGCGCGTCGGCTTCCCCGCGGCGTCGAAGGCGGCGGCGAGCGGCGGACCCCGGCGGCGCAGGTGCTGCTCGGGCTGCGCGGCGGCCAGGTGCTTCACCCGCACTGCGAGCCGGCGTGGGGTTGCAAAGCCTTTGAGCTCCCCGTGCGCGAGGCCGGCCTTGTCGAGCCCCGCGGCGAGCGCGGCCGTGAGCGAGCGCTCGAGCTCCGGCAGTGCCTTCGGCGGCAGCTCCTCGGTGCCGACCTCGAGGAGGAAATCGCGGCGGGCAGCGCTCATGCCGCGCCGGCGCCCGTGGCCGGCGCGGCAGCCGGCGCACCGCCCTTGAGCAGCGGGAAGCCGAGCGCCTGGCGGCTCTCGAGATAGGCCTGGGCGACCGCGCTCGCCAGCGTGCGCACGCGCAGGAGATAGCGCTGGCGTTCGGTGACGGAGATGGCGTGCCGCGCATCGAGCAGGTTGAAGGTGTGCGAGGCCCTCAGCACCTGCTCGTACGCGGGCAGCGCGAGGCGCGCCGCGAGCAGCCGCCGGCACTCGCGCTCGTGATCCTCGAAGTGCCGCAGCAGCATCGGCACGTCGGCGTGCTCGAAGTTGTAGGCCGACTGCTCGGCCTCGTTCTGGTGGAACACGTCGCCGTAGGTGATGCGCCCGGCGGCGCTCTCGGTCACGACGATATCGAAGATGCTCTCGACGCCCTGCAGGTACATCGCGAGCCGTTCGAGCCCGTAGGTGATCTCCCCGGTGACCGGGCGGCAGTCGAGACCGCCAACCTGCTGGAAGTAGGTGAACTGGGTGATCTCCATGCCGTTCAGCCACACCTCCCAGCCGAGGCCCCAGGCGCCGAGCGTGGGGGATTCCCAGTTGTCTTCGACGAAGCGCACGTCGTGGACGAGCGGATCGAGTCCGAGCGCGGCGAGGCTGCCGAGATAGAGATCCAGGATTTCGGGCGGCGAGGGCTTGATCACCACCTGGTACTGGTAGTAGTGCTGCAGGCGGAAGGGATTTTCGCCGTAGCGCCCGTCGGTCGGCCGGCGCGAGGGCTGCACGTAGGCCGCGCTCCAGGGCTCCGGGCCCACCGACCGCAGGAAGGTCGCCGTGTGAAAGGTGCCGGCGCCGACCTCCATGTCATAGGGCTCGAGGATCACGCAGCCCTTCGAGGACCAGTAGCCCCCGAGCGCGAAGATCAGCTGCTGGAAGGTGCGCGGCGCGCGACCGATTTTCATGCGTCGTGACCCGAGACCCGAAGAGCGCGCGAGTATACGGCGCGGGGCCCATGCGCGGCCCGCCGGGCGCGCGCCACCATGTTTCCTACCGCCACTAAACTTTATTCGCCATGGGATGCACTGACATGGAGCATCATGGCTAGTGCAGAGTATCGAACAGAACAAACCCCTAGTCTGCGCACTCTGAGAGTGCAATAATGGGTCAGTGCTGCACTTAAATAGTGCAAAGCGGCGACAGATTGCCGCGTAAGCGGTTGATTCTTCATGCACCCGAATCCTGGCACAGGCCCTGCAATAGCCCCGAGACCCTGGCCGCGCGCCCGATCCTGATAATCCCCGGAGGCGATATGACACCGAGTGACGTGCTGAAGCTGATCAAGGAGAAACAGGCGAAATTTACGGATCTGCGCTTTACGGACACGCGCGGCAAGGAGCAACACGTGACCATCCCCGCGCGCCTCGTGGACGAGGAGTTCTTCCGCGACGGCAAGATGTTCGACGGCTCCTCGATCGCCGGCTGGAAGGGCATCAACGAGTCGGACATGATCCTCATGCCGGATGCCGGCACCGCCGTCATCGATCCCTTCTTCGAAGAGACCACGGTCGACATCCGCTGCGACGTCATCGAGCCGACGACCATGCAGGGGTACGAGCGCGATCCGCGCTCGCTCGCCAAGCGCGCCGAGGCCTACCTCAAGTCCACCGGCATCGCCGACTCCGCGCTCTTCGGTCCCGAGAACGAGTTCTTCATCTTCGACAGCGTGCGCTACGGCAACGACATGCACGGAGCGTTCTATTCGATCGACTCGGTGGAAGGCGCCTGGAACTCCCCGCGCGAGTACCAGGACGGCAACAAGGGACACCGCCCCGGGATAAAGGGCGGCTACTTCCCGGTGCCGCCGGTGGACGCGTACCAGGACATCCGCTCGGCCATGTGTCTCGCCTGCGAGGACATGGGACTCAAAGTCGAGGTGCACCATCACGAGGTGGCGACCGCCGGCCAGGCCGAGATCGGCATCGCCGCCGGCACGCTGGTGCAGAAGGCCGACCAGGTGCAGATCCTCAAATATGCCCTGCAGAACGTCGCCCACGGCTATGGCAAGACCGTGACCTTCATGCCCAAGCCCCTGGTCGGCGACAACGGCAGCGGCATGCATGTGCACCAGTCGCTGCAGAAGGAAGGCCGGGCGCTGTTCTCCGGCGACAAGTACGGCGGACTGTCGGACGTCGCGCTCTACTACATCGGCGGCATCATCAAGCACGCCCGCGCGCTGAACGCGTTCACCAACGCCGGCACCAACAGCTACAAGCGCCTGGTGCCCGGCTTCGAGGCGCCGGTGCTGCTCGCCTATTCGGCCCGCAACCGCTCCGCGTCGATCCGCATTCCGTGGGTGTCGACGCCTAAGGCACGGCGTATCGAGGTGCGCTTCCCGGACGCGAGCGCCAACCCCTACTTCGCCTTCACCGCGATGATGATGGCGGGACTCGACGGTATCCAGAACAAGATCCACCCGGGCGAGCCGGCCGACAAGGATCTCTACGACCTCGAGCCCGAGGAGGCCAAACACATCCCGACGGTATGTCACTCGCTCGACATGGCGCTCGACTATCTCGACAAGGATCGCGAGTTCCTCACCCGCGGCGGCGTCTTCACCAATGACGTGATCGACGCGTACATGGGACTGAAGATGCAGGAGATCACGCGCTTCCGGATGTCCACGCACCCGGTGGAGCTCGAGCTGTACTACAGCTGCTGACGGCCGCGATGAGGCGAGCCCGGCACGCCCTGCGTTCCGCGAGCACCGCGGCGGCTGTGCGCCGCGGCCGCCTCGCGGGGCCGTTGCCTGCGGGCGCGCAGGGAGCGGCACCGCACAGAATGCGCGCGCGGCTTTTGTCGCCGGCTGCGGCCGGGGCTATGCTGCAAGCCGATGCGCCGCATTCTCTTTACCTTAATGCTGCTCGCCGGCCCGGCGGCCCTCGCCGCGACCACGGTATACAAGTGGGTCGACGACAGCGGCGAGGTCCATTACAGCGACCAGCCGCACCCGAATGCCCAGAAGCTCGAGATCTCCGGCGTGCAGACCTACCGTGCGCTCGGCGCCGGAGCGAACCCGGCGGCGGCGCCGCGGCCGATCGAGCGGGCCGCGCCGGGCTATTACCAGGGCTGCGCGATCGCGCAACCCGCGAGCGAGCAGACGCTCGAGAACACCGATTCGGTGGCGGTGAGCGTGCGCACCGATCCGGCCCCGCGGCCCGGCGACCAGATCTTCCTGCTGCTGGACGGCAAGCCCGTGAACGGCGGCTCGGCCACGGGGGCGCACTTCAGCATCTCGGCGGTCGACCGCGGCCGGCACACGCTGCAGGCGCAGGTGCGCGGCAACGAGGGCGAGGTGCTGTGTGCCTCGCCGAGCGTCACCTTCTACGTGCACCAGCCCTCGATCCTCAATCCCGCGAATCCCGTCCGCCCGCACTGAACGCCCGGTGCGTGGCGCGCGACCCGCCCCCGCGGGCGCAGCGCCCGAGCCGCCATGGCGGTTGAGTACCACAGCCCCTCGGCGCTCTCGCACTTCGATCCGGCGGAGCTGCTCGATGCGCTCTCGACCGGCATCGTGATGCTCGATGCACAGCTCTGCCCCATCTACGCCAACGTCGCCGCCCAGGACCTGCTCGCCTTCAGCGTCAACAAGGCGCGCGGGCGCCCGTTCGGGGATTTTCTGCACGATGCCGGCGCACTCAGCGCCATACTGCGCCGCGCGCTCGAAAGTGGCGAGGGTATCGCCGACCGCGAGCTCACCATCCGCCTGGCGGGCGCGCCGCGCGAGGCGCGCACCCTCGACGTCACCATCACCCCGCTCAGCGGGCTGGTCACCGGCACGCACCTGCTGATCGAGCTCGCCGACACCACCCAGCGCCAGCGCATCTCGCGCGACGTTGACCTGCTCGCGCGGCTCGACGGCAGCCGCCTCATGATCCGCCAGCTCGCCCACGAGATCCGCAATCCTCTCGGGGGGCTACGCGGCGCCGCGCAGCTGCTCGAGCGCGAGCTGCCGGCGGCGGCGCTGCGCGAGTACACCCAGGTGATCATCGGCGAGGCCGACCGGCTCACCGCGCTGGTCGACTCCATGGCCGGCCCCGGCCGCCCGCCGAGCAAGACGCCGATGAACGTGCACGAGATCTGCGAGCACGTCTATCACCTGCTGCGCGCCGAGGCGCGCGGCGGGATCCTGATCGAGCGCGATTACGACCCGAGCCTGCCGAACGCCATGCTCGACCGCCACCAGCTCATCCAGGCGCTGCTCAACGTCGGGCGCAACGCGCTGCAGGCCGTAGGCGATGCCGGCCGCATCGTGCTGCGCACCCGGGCGCGCTCCAACGTCAGCATCGGCTCCGCGCGCCATCGCCTGGTGGCGAGCGTCGAGGTCGAGGACAACGGGCCGGGCGTGCCCGCGGCGCTGCGCTCCTCGATCTTCTATCCGCTCGTTACCGGACGTCCCAACGGCACCGGCCTCGGGCTGGCCGTGGCGCAGGATCTCGTCACCCGCAACGGCGGCATCATCGAGTTCGAGAGCGAGCCGCGGCGCACGCTGTTCACGCTGCTGCTGCCGCTCGAGGAGACCCCATGAGCCCTAGCGTGCCGCACGTCTGGCTGGTCGACGACGACGCCTCGATCCGCTGGGTGCTCGAGCGAGCCTTGAAGCACGGCGGGATGAGCGCGCGGGTGTTCGACGCGGCGGAGCCGGCGCTGGAAGCACTGCGGCGCGAGGCCCCCGACGTGCTGATCACCGACATCCGCATGCCGGGGGCTTCGGGCCTCGAGCTGCTGCGCCGCATCCGCGACACGCGCCCGCTGCTGCCGGTGATCGTGATGACGGCGCACTCGGACTTAGGCAGCGCCGTGTCGGCCTTCGAGGGCGGCGCGTTCGAGTATCTGCCCAAGCCCTTCGACATCGACCAGGCGGTGGCGCTCGCGCGCCGCGCGGCCCACGCGGGCCTGCAGGGTGGTGCCGAGGCCGGCGGCGCACCGCGCATCCCTGAGCTGCGCGGCCGTGCCCCGGCCATGCAGCAGGT
>DASSQU010000215.1:0-7010 GCA_035702325.1 Steroidobacteraceae bacterium | reverse complement strand
TCTTGTCGGCCTTGGCGAGTCCCTGGCGGCGCATGAGCTCGGCCGCGGCGTCCAGATCGCCCTTGGTTTCGACCAGCGCCTTCTTGCACTCCATCATGCCGGCGCCGGTCCGTTCGCGCAGCTGCCTGACCGCTTCTGCGGTGATGTTCATCGGTGCTCCTCCCCGAGTCACTCGCCGGCTTCCCCGCCGGTGCGCCCCTTGCGCCGCCCGGGCGCGGGGGAGTTGCGGCGCGCGACACCGGCGCCCGCCGTGACCGCCTCGCCCTCGGCGGTGTCGGTGTCGGCGACATCCTCGGCATCCACGTCCTCCTCGGCCACGGCGGCCTCGGCGACGGCCACGGCGGTGGCGGCAGCGGCGGCGGCGGCGGCGGCGGCGGCGGCGGCCGGCGCCCTGATGACCGGCGCGCGCCGCGGTGCCGGGGCCTTGCGCCGCACGGTCGGCTGCGGGCGCTGCCGTCCGCGCGCGGCCTTCTTGCGCGGGTTGCCGGCCTCGTCGAGCTCGACGAACTCGTCCTCGCCGACCGCCACCTGCGGCACCGACGCCTTGCCCTCGAGCACCGCGTCGGCGATGCCGGCGGTGTAGAGCTGGATGGCGCGCATCGCGTCGTCGTTACCGGGGATCACGTAGTCGATGCCATCCGGCGAGCAGTTGGTGTCGACGATGGCCACCACCGGGATGCCGAGCTTCTTCGCCTCGTGGATGGCGATGTTCTCGTGCCCGACGTCGACCACGAACAGCGCATCGGGGAGCGACTCCATCTTCTTGATGCCGCCGAGGCTCCTCTCCAGCTTGTCCATCTCGCGGCGCAGCTGCGTCGCTTCCTTCTTGCCGCGCTTCTCGAGCGCGCCCGAGGCGGCGAGCTCGGTGATCTCGGTGAGCCGCTTGATCGACTGGCGGATGGTCTTGAAGTTGGTGAGCATGCCGCCGAGCCAGCGCTGGTTCACGTACGGCTGCGAGGCCCGTTCGGCTTCCTTCTGGATCGCCTCGCGCGCCGAGCGCTTGGTGCCGACGAACAGCACCGTGCCGCCGTCGGCGACCACGCCCTTGACGAAGCCGGCCGCCTCCGCGTACATCGGCTGGGTCTTCTCGAGATTGATGATGTGGATCCTGTTGCGCTCGCCGAAGATGTAGGGAGCCATCTTCGGGTTCCAGAAGCGGGTCTGGTGTCCGAAGTGGACACCCGCTTCCAGCATCTGTCGCATGGACACGCCGGACATGCAGAAACTCCTCGAACCGGGTTGAGCCTCCGCGCATCCCCGTGACCATCCCCGCGCGGCGTCGAGCCGCTTGCCGGGAACACCCAGTCGCCGGGTTACCGATGCGCGTGTGGGTTGCGTTGCCAAAAAAGGCCGCGCTTTATACCATGAAGACCTCGTCGGAACAATGTCTTACGTTACCCGCCGGCGCCCCTTGGCGGAGAGCGTTTCCGGCCCCATTTCGGCTCCATGCACGTCACCATCAAGTCCGCGGAAGAGCAGCAGAAGATGCGGGTCGCCGGCCGCCTCGCCGCCGAGGTGCTCGACATGATCGCCCCGCACGTCGTGCCCGGCGTGACCACCGAGGAGCTCGACCGCATCTGCCACGACTTCATCGTGAACGTGCAGCGCTCGGTGCCTGCGAACCTCAACTACCGCGGCTTCCCGAAGACCATCTGCACCTCGGTGAACCACGTGGTGTGCCACGGCATTCCGAACGACAAGCGCCTCAAGGCCGGCGACATCGTCAATATCGACGTCACCGTGATCCGCGAGGGCTTCCACGGCGACACCAGCCGCATGTACGCGGTCGGCAAAGCTCCGCCGCACGCGCAGCGCCTCACCGACACCTGCTTCGCCGCCATGTGGCGCGGCATCGAGGCGGTGCGTCCCGGCGCCCGCCTCGGCGACATCGGGCACGCCATCCAGAGCTACGTGGAGCAGCACGACTACTCGGTGGTGCGCGAGTACTGCGGACACGGCATCGGGCGCGTCTATCACGAGGATCCCCAGGTACTGCACTACGGCGAGCCCGGCACCGGACTCGAGCTCGAGCCCGGCATGACGTTCACCATCGAGCCGATGGTGAACGCGGGCAAGCGCCACGTGCGCCTGCTCGGCGACGGCTGGACGGTGGTCACCAAGGACCATTCGCTGTCGGCGCAGTGGGAGCACACCATTCTGGTGACGGCAAGCGGCTACGACGTGCTCACGCTGGGCGCGAACGGGTCGGGCCACTGAAGCCGCCCACCGGGATGGAGTCCAGGGACACAGAGCTGCTCGAGGAACCGGTCCCTGCGACGCCGGGCGCCGTGCCGTGGCCGCTGCTCGAGGGGCTGCCGGCGCGGCTCGGGCCCGGCGCCGCCGATCCGGCCGCGTGGCGCGAGCTGCTGCGCGCGGGCCACGCGGAGCTGCAACAGCGCTTTCTCGCCGAGGAGCCGATCGAGCAGCTGGTGCACTCGCGCGCCGCGCTCATCGATGCGCTGCTGCGCGAGGCGTGGCAGCGCCAGTGCCTGACGGCGGGCGCGCGCTGGGCGCTGGTGGCGGTCGGCGGCTACGGCCGCGGCGAGCTGCACCCCTGCTCGGACATCGACGTGCTGCTGCTGGTGCCGCAGGCGCCGGATGCCGCCGGGCGCGCGGTCATCGAGCGGCTGGTGGCGTTCCTGTGGGACATCGGCCTCGAAGTCGGACACAGCGTACGTACCCCGCAGGAGTGCGCCGCCGAGAGTGAGGCCGACGTCGGCGTCATGACGACGCTGCTCGAGGCGCGCCTGATCGCCGGCGATGCGGCGCTGCTCGAGGGCGTGCACGCGGCGCTCGCGCCGGAGCGCGTCTGGCCGGTGCGCGAGTTCTTCGAGGCGAAGCTGCGCGAGCAGGCGACGCGCCACCTCAAGGCCAACGACACCGCCTACAACCTCGAGCCCAACGTCAAGACCGGCCCGGGCGGGCTGCGCGACATCCAGACCATCGCCTGGGTGGCGAAGCGCCACTTCGGCACCGCCACGCTCGAGTCCCTGGTGACTCACGGCTTCGTCACGCCGGCGGAGCTGCGGCGGCTGCGCCTGGCGCGCGCCTTCCTGTGGCGGGTGCGCTTCGGGCTGCACGCGCTCACCGGGCGGCGCGAGGACCGGCTGCTCTTCGATCACCAGATCCGGCTCGCCCTCGCCTTCGGCTACGAGGATGCCTCCTACACCCTCGCCGTCGAGCAGTTCATGCAGCGCTACTACCGCACGGTGATGGACGTGAGCCTGCTGAACGAGCTGCTGCTGCAGCTGTTCCGCGAGGCCATCCTCACCGAGAGCGAGCCGCCCCGGCCGCTCAACGCCCGCTTCCAGGTGCGTAACGGCTCGCTCGAGACGGTGAGCGAGGAAGTGTTCGCGCGCACCCCGTCGGCGCTGCTCGAGCTGTTCGCGGTGCTGCAGCAGAACCCCGAGATCCGCGGCGTGCGCGCCTCGACCATGCGCGCGGTGGCGAAGAATCTGTGGCTGATCGACGAGGAGTTCCGCCAGAACCCGCGCCACCACCGGCTGTTCCTCGAGATCCTGCGCTCCCCGGTCGGGGTGACCCACGAGCTGCGGCACATGAACACCTACGGGGTGCTGGGGCGCTACATCCCGGCGTTCGGGCGCATCGTCGGACGCATGCAGTACGACCTGTTCCACGCCTATACCGTGGACGCCCACACGCTGTTCGTGGTGAGCAATCTGCGCCGCTTCGCCATCGCGCGCTACGACCACGAGCTTCCCGAGGCCTCGCACGTCATGCAGCAGCTGCCGCGCTGCGAGATCGCCTACCTCGCGGCGCTGTTCCACGACATCGCCAAGGGGCGCGGCGGCGATCACTCCGAGCTCGGCGCGGTGGACGCCGAGGCCTTCTGCCTCGAGCAGGGCCTGTCGCCCTACGACGCGCGCCTGGTCGCCTGGCTGGTGCGCCACCACCTCGAGCTCTCCATCACCTCGCAGAAGCAGGACATCGGCGACCCGCAGGTGATCAACGCCTTCGCCCGCAAGGTCGGCGACGAGACGCACCTCGACTATCTCTACGTGCTCACCTGCGCGGACGTGCGCGGCACCAACCCCAAGCTGTGGAACTCCTGGAAGGCATCGCTCTTCAGCGACTTCTATCAGCGCGTCAAGCGCGCGCTGCGGCGCGGACTGGAGAGCCCGATCGATCCCGAGCACCTGGTGCGCGAGACCCAGGACGCCGCGCGGCGCCTGGCGGTGGAGCGGGGAGTCGCGGAGCCCGACATCGTCAGGGTATGGACGCGCTTCACGCCGGGCTACTTCCTGCAGCACTCCCCGGACGAGGTCGCCTGGCACACGCGGCTGCTCGCCGAGCGCGACGCCGCCTCGGATGAGCCGCTGATTGCGCTCGAGCCGCACAGCGTGCGCGGCACGACCGCGGTGCTCATGTTCACCCGCGCGCACCGCCACGGCTTCGCGCGCACCACGGCGGTGCTCGATCAGCTCGGGCTCAACATCGTCGACGCACGCATCACGCCGACCGGCGACGGCTTCAGCCTCGATCTCTATCACCTGCTCGAGGACGACGGCCTGGGCGTCGCCGACGCCGACCGGCGCGCGGAGATCGAGCAGGCGCTGTGGGCTTCCGTGCAGGGCGGCGCGGATGCGCCGCTGTCGGTGTCGCGCCGCGCGCCCCGCCAGGTGCGCATGTTCAACACCCCGACCCAGATCGCCCTCAGCGTCGACGAGCGCAATCACCGCTCGGTGCTGGAGCTCACCGCCGGCGACCGGCCGGGCCTGCTGTGCGACGTGGGCAAGGTGCTGATGCAGGAGCGCATCGAGCTGCATGCCGCCAAGATCATGACCGGCGGCGAGCGCGCCGAGGACGTGTTCTACCTCACCGACTTCGACAACCGCCCGCTCTCAGGCGCCGCCGCCGAGCGGCTGCGCGAGCGGCTGCTGCTCAGCCTCGACCGGGAGCAGCAGGCGCTGCGCTCGGGCGCGGATGCGCTGCGCGCATGAGCGACCCCACGAGCGCGGCGAGCCCGGCGGCACGCCTGCAGGCGATCATCGAGGCGGCCTTCGAGCAGCGCGCCGGGCTCGCACCGGGGAAGCTGCCGCGCGAGCTCGAGGCGGCGCTGGATGAGTGCCTCGACCTGCTCGACCGCGGCGCGCTGCGGGTCGCCGCGCCGCAGGGCGGGCGCTGGGTGGTCAACGAGTGGCTGAAGAAGGCGGTGCTGCTGTACTTCCGCACCCGCGACAACCGGGTGATCGATGCCGGCTATACCCGCTTCTACGACAAGGTGCCGCTGAAGTACGCCGCCGCCACCGAGAAGCAGCTGCGCGCGGGCGGCGCGCGCATCGTGCCGCCCGCGGTCGTGCGCCGCGGCGCCTACATCGCCCCCGATGCCGTGCGCATGCCCTGCTACGTCAACATCGGCGCCTGGGTCGGCGCGGGCACCATGGTCGACACCTGGGCGACGGTCGGCTCGTGCGCGCAGATCGGCCGCAACGTGCATCTCTCGGGCGGCGTCGGCATCGGCGGGGTGCTCGAGCCGCTGCAGGCGAGCCCGACCATCATCGAGGACGGCTGCTTCATCGGGGCGCGCTCCGAGATCGTCGAAGGCGTGGTGGTCGAGGCCGGCGCGGTCATCTCCATGGGGGTATTCATCGGCCAGAGCACGCGCATCTACGACCGCGCCAGCGGCACCATCCTGCAGGGACGGATTCCCGCCGGGTCGGTGGTGGTGCCGGGCACCCTGCCCTCGGCCGACGGGCGCTACGCGCTCTCCTGCGCGGTGATCGTCAAGCGCGTCGACGCGCAGACGCGCGCCCGCACCTCGATCAACGAGCTGCTGCGCGGCGCCGAGTGAGCGCGCTGCTGCGGGCGCGTGCGCCGCGCCCCCTTGTCAGGGCCCGTCCGGCCCGGGCCGCGCCAAAATCGCTGCCGCGGCGGCGCTGAGCGCCCCGGTCTGGAAGTCGAGGTCCGACTGACGGATCAGCACGCCGTAGCGGGCATTGGTTTCGGCGATCTGCGCCGCGGTGAGCTCGAGCTGCGCCTGGCTGAGCTCGACGATCGAGCTGGTCCCGACCCGGTAGCGCACATCCGCCAGCTGGTAGGCGGTGCCGGCGTAGCGGGCCAGCTGCGCCGTGGTGCGCACCTGCTCGCGCGCGTTGTTGAGGTTGAGCCACGCGATCCGCACGTCGCGGCTGACGTTGTCCTCGAAGGTGCGCAGCGTCTCGGCCGCGGCGCGTGCGCGCAGCTCCGCCTCGCGCTGGCGAGCCAGGTAGAAGCCTCCGGCGAACACCGGCATGCTGAGCTCGAGCCCGCCCGCACTGTAATTCGCCGGCAACCGTGCATCGTGCGAGGGCGAGTTGCCGGCCGCCACCACCGCGGACAGCGTCGGCAGCCGCGCATCGCGCTGCGACTGCGCCAGGCGCAGCGCCGCGTCGCGCTGGTCGCGCAGGCTGGCGAGCTCCGGACGGTCGCGCAGCGCCGTATCGATGAGCCCGCCGACGTCGGTAACCGCCGCCAGCGGCTCGGGCGCCTGCTCGGCGAGGATGAAACGCTGCTGCTGGCGGTAGCCCATTACCGTCGACAGCGCCGCCATGGCCGACTCGACGTCGTTCTGGGCCTTCTCGAGCAGCAGCCGCGCCTCTTCGACCCCGACCCGTGCAAAGCTCACGTCGAGCTCGGATTTGAGCTTGTTCTGGGCGAGGATGCTGATGCGCTCGAGCAGCAGCTGCCGCGTGTCGAGCGTCTGCTGCGCGACCGATTCGACCGCCTGGGCCTGCAGCGCCGCGAAATAGCTGCGGTCGACCTCGAGCAGCACCTGCTCGCGGGTCGCGGCGAGGTTCTGGGCCTCCGCGCTCGCCTGCAGCCGCGAGCTGGCGACCAGATTGGTGGTGTGGCCGAAGTCGGTGAGCAGCTGGCTCAAGCCTCCGCCGAACGCACTGCGGCTGAACACGCTCGGGTTATTCAGCCCGCCCGCCATGAGGCGGGTGTCGTCCGAGTCGGCGTGCACCGCGGAGCCGTACAGAGTGAGCTGCGGCAGCAGGCCCGCGCGGGTC
>DASSQU010000214.1:0-3071 GCA_035702325.1 Steroidobacteraceae bacterium | reverse complement strand
AATCGGCGGCGTGCGCCGCGACGCTGCGCGCGCGCGCCTGCAACTCCGGCTCGAGGCGCTCGCGCGCAGCCTGCTCGGCGAGCGTGCCGAGCACGCGGGTTTCGGCCTGGTGGCGATAGACGAGGAGCACGCTCACCGCGGCCACGGCGAGCAACGCGACCAGGAAGGCGGCGAGGGCGTGTCGGAAGCTGAAGCTGACGGCAGTCACTGTTGGCGTAATTGACCGCCCCGGGGGATCCCCTTATCCCCGGGAGGCGAGTTCCCCCGATTGACGGGAATCATCTTACGCGCCGGGCGGGTGCCGGCGCCACCGGCGCGAGGCCGCCTCAGCTGTTCGCCCAGACTCTTTTTATATATCCGAGCATCAGGCCGCGCATAGTCGACATGGGATCGGCAGTGGCGGCGAAGATCGGCGGCCGGCGCCGCAGCAGCTGCCAGCTCTCGCTGCGCAGCACCTGTCGCAAATATTCGACATTGCGCTCGATGGCCTCGATGTAGGGATTTTGCCCACCATAGAGGATCTCGAGATAGCGATAGGCCGAGGCGAAGGCGCCCTCCAGGCGGTTCTCGCGCACGTCGTCCACGAACTCCGGCGTCTGGCGCAACAGGTCGAGGCCGGAGGCGTATTTCACCTGACGGCTGCCGTCGGCGAACGGCAACGCCACCCCGCCCAGCACGAACTCCGCGTACAGGCGGTCGCGGCATTTCTCCAGATAGCAGCGGTCCGCCATCTGGGCGATCATGTCAGCGGTGCCCAGCAGGTGGCCGACCGTGACGTCGCGCCGGTCGGCGAGCCGCGCTTCGAGGAGCGCAAGCGGCACCTCGTAGCCGGTGAAGTGGATCATCTCGCAGGCGGCCGGAACCCAGGCGCCGAAGCCGAGCACCGGCAGGTACTCCCCGAGGAAGCGCGCGCCGCGGGATACGTGCACGCGGGTGAACTCGGCGCCGTTGCACGACTCGGGCTCGTTGGTACGCCGCAGGTAACCGACGTCGTGAAACAGCCCGGTAATCAGTCCGACCACGGCCCGCGCCCCGCCGAGCCGCCGCTCCGCGGGCTGCTGGCGCTCGTAGCCCACCAGCAGCCGGGCGAGCGCCAGCGTTATGTCCAATGTGTGCTGGCGATCGTGATAGACGGTGTCGACGCCGTGGTATCCGGGGACCTCGCCGGCGAACAGCCGCTCGAAGTGCTCGAAGGCGCGCTCCAGGGGCTCGAGCGGCAGCTCGGGCCAGGTGGGCCGGTAGAGCTGCGCCACCGCGGCAAGCACCGCCTGCGGCGAGCTCACCTGCACGGTGTTGGTCACGTCGAAATCGCTGCGGCGGATACTGCTCATTCAGTCTGGCGGGCGCCGATGCTGCGGGCGTCGGCGGCCGCACCCCTTACCTATGCCCAAGGGCCTCGATTTGTTGAGCTAACACACAGTTTAGGCAGTTGTCGCGGGCGCGGGCCGCGACCCACCGCACAGTTTGCCCAGCTTTTCTCCGCCGCACGGGGCGGCGTCAGCCGGACGCGGGCGTGGCCGCGAAGTCGGCGATCACCGGAGCGTGGTCCGACGGCCGCTCGGCGCGGCGCGGCGCGCGGTCGATGACGCACGCGGTGCAGGACGCCGCCAGGGTCGCATCCGCCAGCAGCAGGTCGATGCGCAGGCCGTGGTTGCGCCGGAAGGCGAGCATGCGGTAGTCCCACCAGCTGAAGCTCCCCGGCGGCTGCTCGAAGCGGCGGAACACGTCTATGAGGCCGAGATCGAGCACGGCGCGCAACGCCGCCCGCTCCGGCGCGCTCACGTGCACGCTCCCCACCCAGGCGGCGGGGTCGTGCACGTCGCGGTCCTCGGGAGCGATGTTGAAGTCTCCGAGAACGATGAGCGCGCGGTGCACGAGCAGCTCCGCACGCAGCCAGCCCTCGAGAGCCGCGAGCCAGCGCAGCTTGTAACGGTACTTGTCCGAGTCGACTGCCTGGCCGTTGGGGACGTAGAGATTGACGACCCGCACGCCGCCGGTGGTGGCGGCGAGCACCCGCCGGGCCGGATCCTCGAAGGAGGGGATGTCGGTGGCCACCGCGGTGAACGGCCAGCGCGACAGCAGCGCCACACCGTTGTAGGTCTTCTGACCCGCGCACAGCACCTGGTAGCCGAGCGCGGCGAGCTCGGCCTGGGGGAAATCCGCATCCAGGAGCTTGGTCTCCTGCAGCGCGAGCACGTCCACCGGCGTCGCGGCGAGCCAGGCGAGCAGCTGCGGCAGCCGTACCCGCAGCGAGTTGACGTTCCAGGTCGCGATGCGCACGTCAGTAGATGCGCAACCCGCCGTACTTGCGCCGGATGCGCCGGTCGAGCACCCGCCACCCGAGCGCGAAGCCGGCGAGCAGGGTGAGCAGCAGCGCGCCGATGCGCCACGCGAGCCCGCCGTGCCCGGGCGGGCTGTCGGAGCCGGCGGCGTCCCCGGGCGGCGGCGCCGCCTTGGTGAGCGGGCCGGCCGCCGCGGCCCGCGCGGCGTCGAGCTCGGTGCGCAGCTGCGCGAGCTGCTGCGTGAGGGAGGCCAGCTGCGCGTCGCGCTCGGCGAGCTGCGCCCGCAGCGGCGGCTCAGCCGACAGGTAACTCCCCCGCACCCACCCTTCCCGGCCGCCCGCGAGCCGCACGTGCACCTGCTCCCCCTGCCGCTCCAGCACCTCGACCCGGTCGCCGCTCCGGATCGAGCCGACGCGCTCGCCGCTGCCGTCGGCGGCGCCGTTGACCGAGATCACCAACTGCTCGACCACGTACTCGCTGCCGGCGCGCGCCGCCGCCGCCGCGCACAGCCCGAGCAGCGCCACCGCGGCGAGCCGCGTGGTCACGCGGCGATTCCGTCCGCCGGAAGTATGCCGTGCAGCTTCAGCAGCGGACGAATGTCGGGACGGCGGCCGCGGAACTCGACGAACGCCTGGAGCGCCTCGAGGCTGCCGCCGCGGCTGAGGATCGCGTCGAGAAAGCGCTGCGCGGTCGCGCGGTCGAACACGCCGCTCTCCTCGAAGGCCGCGAAGGCGTCGGCCGCCAGTACCTCGGCCCACTTGTAGCTGTAGTAGCCGGCGGCGTAGCCGC
>DASSQU010000213.1:0-5684 GCA_035702325.1 Steroidobacteraceae bacterium | reverse complement strand
TTCGTCGAGACACTCCTCGATCGTACCGTCGGCCGTTGTCGTATCGGCGAAACCCATGGGTGTGCTCCGCAGGGACCTCGACGAACGCAACGATACACCATCGCGCGCCGTTGCCAGCCGGCGCCGCGCACTGCACGCGCGAAGAGGTTCGCGATTTCCTGCGGGAACTGGAACGCGACGCGCTTCAGTACGAAGCGGATTGAAGACCGACCCCGGAACCCGCGCGCCACGCGTGAACACAGGGAAACCGCGCCCTCTGGATGTTGTTAGACAGCGCAGGTGACAGTATTGGCATATGAAGGTCCGCGACGTCATTCGGCTGATTGAAAAAGATGGGTGGCTCCACGTGCGGACCAGGGGCAGTCACCGCCAGTTTCAGCACCCTATGAGGCCTGGAACCGTCACGGTAGCCGGCAGGCTTGGGCTCGACGTGCCGCCCGGGACACTAAATAGTATCCTCAAGCAGGCAGGGCTCAGGCGTTCATAGGAGCGGCGCGTGGAATACTTGGTTGTTGTTGAGAAGGGCAAGACCAGCTACGGTGCGTACGTTCCGGATCTGCCGGGTTGCGTCGCCGTGGCGGAAACGCGGCGCGAGGTACTGAAGCTCATCAGAGAAGGCATCACTCTGCACATTGAAGCCCTGCGTGAAGCCGGCGAGCCTGTTCCTCCGCCGACCTCGAAGAGCCAAGTGGTTAAGGTACGCGCTGCCTAACGCCTCACACTCAGGCAGCAGCTCCTACCGCTCGATCCGCTCCCGCGACCGGTCCGCATGCGCATCGCGCGAGTCTTTTTGCAGCTCCGGCCTCTGCGGCTCCTGCCTTTGCGGTTCCTGCCTCTGCGGCTCCTGCCTCTGCTCCTGTCTCTGCGGCGGCGCCGCTGCCGGCGGCGGAGCGTGCGGCTGCGGCCGGCTCTCGGCGGATGGAGCACGCGGTGCGTGCTCCGATGGCGCACGCTCGCCCGGTGCGCGTTCCACCGGCGGACGCTCGACAGGCGGGCGCCCCGTAACCGCCGGCGCATTCTCGACCGGCGGCGGCGTCACGCGCGGACGATAGAACGGCGGCGACGGCGGGTGCGCGACCGGGCGCGGCTGATCCCCGGGTGAAAAGCTGCGCGGCGTCGCCGGCGTCGCCGGCGCCGTCGGGATCGTCGGCCTCGGCCGGTCGGCGCGCTCGTCCGGCGCCCGCGCGGGGCCATTCGACGGTGACAGCGCCGGCGCGACTCCCGTCACAGGCGGCGCGGGACGGTTGGCAGGACTTCGCGGAGCCGGCGGCGCGGGCGGGCCGCGGCTGCTCTCGAGCGCGCGCTCGCGGTCGGCGAGACTCCGCGGAGGTTGCGGAGCCGGACGACCGACGCCGCGGGCGGGCAGTGACGGGGCCCGCACACGTGCCCCCGGCGACAGCATCCGCACCGGGGCCACCGGCGTCTCGGGCTGAATCTTCGCGAGCTCGCTGCGCGGCAGCGGCCGGTTGCCGCTCGCGCTCATGGCGGCGAGCTGCCGGGCGAACGGCGCCGGAGCGCGCGGTGGTCGTGCCCGCCCCGAGGACGCTCTGGCGCACGGGCGCAATCGCGGGCGCGGCGGCCGAGACGGTGATGCCGGCGCGCACCTCCGGCGACACGCGCACGGTGTGCCCGGAGACGCGCTGCCCGGAGGTGAAGACGTTCTGCGGCACGGCGGTGATCGCGCCCACGGTGCTGTTCACGTAGCGGATGTTGGTGACGCGGTTCTCGTAGACGTTCGTGATGTAGGTGTTGTTCACGATCGTCGTGTTGGAGACGTTGACGTTTCTGAGGTACGTCTCGCTCACGCGATAGCCCGGTACGTAGACCTCCCGCGGTCCGAGCGGGAACCACCCGACCCCGGCACCCGGGCCGCGCGTCGGTCCGCCGGTCCAGGCGACGAGCGCCGGCGCGAACACCGGGCGCACGCGCCGCGGCCCCGGCACCCAGCACCAGCCGCCGTGCCACGTCACCCAGCGGCCGTAGTGAAAGGGCGCATAGCCCCAGGGCGCGTCGTCGACCCAGGTCCAGCCCCACGGGCCGATCCACGCCCAGTGTCCGAAGCGGTACGGGACCCAGCCGACGGCCACGACGGTCGGCGTCCACACGTAGCCATACTCGGCGGTGTTCTGCCAGCGGCCGCTGTCATCGAGCGAGTCCGTACCCGCAACGTCGTCGGCCACGTACTGTCTGGAGGGCGAGTCCTCGGCCCGCCGGTCGCGCTTCGCCGACCACTCGTCGAAATCATCCGGCGCCCCGAGCGTCGTCTCGGCGTAGTTGGAGGCGTCGGGGCCGATGAAGGTCACCATCCGCTGAGTCGAGACCGGAACCGAGCCGCCCTCGCCCGCGGCGAGCGCCGCGCCGTCACTCACTTTGACCACGGTGGCGCCGCCGGTCTCGTCCACCTCGACGCGGTAGACCCCGGGCTGCTGCAGCGACACCGCGACGTTCGGGGTGTCGACCTCGTAGTTCTGGTCGCCGGCGAGGTCCCAGACGCGCACGATCAGCGTGCCGGCGGCGAGCTGCATCTGGGCGCTCGTATCGTCGAGATTCAGGAACGAGAACCCGGTGCTGGCGCCGAGGCGAATGACCGCGGCGCCGATGTCGAGCTCGGCCGCCGAGTCCGCGTCCGTCCAGAGCCGGTCACCGGTCGTGAGCGGCCGGTTGAGCTCCGCGGCCGTCCACTGATCGACGCCCGCCGGCTCTAGCGAGACGGAGCCCGCGAGGTAGCTCACGCGCGCCGCACGTCCGGGAGGATCGGACTCGTCCGCGAGCGCGCTGCCGGCCGCGAAAAGCGCGAGGAGCGCCACGAGCGCGAGGCGCCCGAGGCAGGCGCCCTGGCCGGCTCTGCTCATCCCGTGTGTTCCCATTCGGCTCGCTCCCCCACGGCCTGCGCTTGCGCGAAACGCGCGCCCCGTCGGCGCTGCCCGAGTCCCTAGTCTAATGACCCCGGGCGGGCGTCCGGCGATGCGTGCGTTCCCCGTATAGCGCGATCCCCTTGAATCGCTCGTGAACGACTTAAGCTCTGCGCGCACTGACCACCCAAGCCGCGCGGATCATCGCCGCCGCGCGCTCGTTTGCACCCGATGCACGAGCAGGAGCGCAATCGCCGCCGCCCCGAGGCACTCGTGCACGAGGGCTGCCCCGTCGTGCAGCCGCCCCGTCGTGTAGTAAAGCGCATAACCCGTGACGGCGATGACACCCACGGTCGAGGCCAGCGTGAGGCCCGACACACGGCTTCGGAACCCGCGCCACCGATCGCTCACGTGCGCCGCGGTGACCCAGCCAAGGAGAAACAGGCTGCAGGCAGCGGCCCAGCCATGGATGCGCAGCACGACGGGCTCCCAGGAGTTCGGGAGCGGGCCAAAGGGCGTCGCCTGTGGGAACACGAGGTGCAGCACGAGCCAGAGGCACCCGGTGAGCCAGAGGAGCCCGCCGACGGCGTAGAGCGTTCCGCGAAGCGCGGCCGGCATGCCGGCCCGATCGGCCGTGCGCGGAACGTCGAGCTCGAGCCCTCGGTGGCGAGACATGAACCGCACCGCTTCTCAGCCGGGCGGCGCCGCGGCGGCCGCATGCGGCCGCAGTGCCACCTGCCAGAGCGCGACCAGCCAGCGGACCCCCGCCGTCACGTGCTCGCAGGAGAGCGTCGCGCCGGCGATGTTGCGGATGTCGGCCCCGAAGCGCAGCTGCCCGAGTCCGTCGCGCCCGGCGAACTGGCGCCGCCAGGCGGCGTTGCGGATCTCCCCGCCGTGGCTCTCGCGATAGGCGAGCACCTCGATCGCGCTGGTGCGGCCCTGAGCGTCGATGGCGAGCGCGTAGGTGATGAAGTCCTGCTTGCCGATGACCTCGTCGACGAACACATACCCCTGAACCTCAGCGCCCCTCAGCGCCCTGAACACCCGCACGCTCCGGTGCGGCGCCTGGGGCCCCGCCAGTGTGAGAACTGCCTGCCGCTGGGCTTCAGTGAGCGCCGGGACGACCTCCTCGAACCGGTCCGCCTGCGCCATGAGCGAGCGCTGGGCGGCCTCGACCGACAGGTACTCGGAGGCGATGACGACCGGCACCGGCGCGACCGCGAGCGCGGCGAAGCCGGCGACGCTCCCGGCCAATCCGAGCCCCTTACCGATCACGCTCCGCGTCCTCCCGTGCCCATCCACAACCCTCTCAAATGCAAATGAGTCTCACTTGCGATAGAATAACAGGCGCCGCGAGCCAAGGTCCATACGCCACAAAGACCCCATGGCCCCCGCCCTCCTGCGCCGATTCGCACCCGAGACGCCGCCCGCACCGGCAACCCTCGCGCGCATGCGCATCGCGCTCGGCACGTCGCTCGCGATCGAGGCCACGGCGCAGTCCGAACCCGCCGTCCGCGCCGCGGTCGAGGCCGCCTTCGCCGCCGCCGGCGACGTCGAAACCCGCATGCATCCACACGGCTCCGGGAGCGACGTCGCGCGCATCAATGCGGCGCCTCCCGGAACCCGGATTAACATCCACGCCTCCACGTGGGCGGTGCTGAGGCTCGCCCGGCGGCTCCACACACTCAGCGGTGGTGCGTTCGATCCCTGTACACCGTTCAGGTCCGGACGCCTCGAGGATCTCGAGCTCGGCGAGACGACGCCCTGGGTGATCGCCCACGCGCCGCTCGCGCTCGATCTCGGCGGAATCGCCAAGGGTCATGCGGTCGATTGCGCGGTGGAGGCACTGCGCGAGGGCGGCTGCAGCGCGGGGCTCGTGAACGCCGGGGGGGACCTGCGTGTCTTCGGACCGCGGCACGCGCCGATTCTGCTGCGGCGAAGCGACGGGTCCTGCGAGCCTCTCGAGCTTCACGACGCCGCGCTCGCGGTGAGCGAGATCGATGCGCCACGGCGGCCCCCGGAGCACCTGGGGTATTACTCGAGAACCGGCGCGGCGGCTCTCTGCTGCCGCTTCGCCGCGGTGATTGCCCCTGAAGCGGCGCTCGCCGACGCGCTCACCAAGTGCGTGCTGCTCTGCCCGCCCGAAGTCCTCGAGCAGCTTGTGCCGGCGCTCGGCCCGGGCGTCGAGGTCGCGAGCGCGTGCCCTTAGCGGCGCGCCTTGAAACGACCGGCATCCGGCCTCATTTTCCGAAACCCCGGATCGGGAGAACTCCTTCCATGAGCGACACTCAGACTGCAACGCGCTCGGTGCGGCGCGTGGTGCGTGGACTTCCGACTTCGGATGGCGCGGGAGTCAAGCTCCGGCGCGTCATCGGTCAGCCGCAGCTGCCCGACCTCGATCCCTTCCTCATGCTGGACGAGTTCGGCACCGACAAACCCGAGGACTACATCGCGGGTTTCCCCGATCATCCGCATCGCGGCTTCGAGACCGTCACCTACATGCTCGATGGTCGCATGCGCCATCGCGACAACCACGGCAACGAGGGCGTGCTGGTTCCCGGCAGCGTGCAGTGGATGACTGCGGGCCGCGGCCTCGTGCACTCGGAGATGCCCGAGCAGCAGGAAGGCCGCATGCGCGGCTTTCAGCTGTGGCTGAATCTCCCGGCGCGCGACAAGATGACCGAACCTAAGTACCAGGAGTTCGGGCCCGAGCGCATCCCGAGCGTGAGCCCCGGCAACGGGGTGAGCGTCAAAGTGATCGCCGGGCGCGTGGCGGGCGTCGCGGGGCCCATCGAGCAGCCCGCGACCGACCCGACCTACCTGGATGTCTCG
>DASSQU010000212.1:0-2636 GCA_035702325.1 Steroidobacteraceae bacterium | reverse complement strand
CGAAGGCGAGGAACTGCCCGTGCGCATCGAGCAGCGCCTCGATCTCGGACAGCCTGGTTCCGCAGCGCGCGGTGATGACGAGCTCGGAGGGCTCGTAGTCCTCGACGCCGCGGTGCGCATCGAGGGCGAGCAGCGCGCCGTCGCGGCCTTCGCCGTAGAAATCCTTGGTGCCCGCGCCCCGCAGGCGCAGCGGCGTGCGGCTGCGGTGGGCCTCCACCACCCGCGCGCGCAGCTCCTCGAGGGCCCCCGCCATGCTCAGAATCTCGGCAGCTCGGGATGGGGGAGCGCCCCGCGGTGCACGTGCATGCGGCCGTACTCGGCGCAGCGCCTGAGCGTCGGGATCGCCTTGCCGGGATTGAGGAGCCCCGGCGGATCGAAGGCGCCCTTCACGGCGAAGAACGCCGCGCGCTCGGCGGGCGAGAACTGCACGCACATCGAGTTGAGCTTCTCGACCCCGACCCCGTGCTCCCCGGTGATGGTACCGCCGAGCCGTACGCACAGCTCGAGGATGTCCGCGCCGAAAGCCTCGGCGCGCTCCCATTCGCCCGGGCGGTTGGCGTCGAAGAGGATGAGCGGGTGGAGATTGCCGTCGCCGGCATGGAACACGTTCATGCATTTCAGGCCGTGCGTGCCCTCCATCGCGGCGATCTCCTGCAGCACCGTCCCGAGCGCCTTGCGCGGGATGGTGCCGTCCATGCAGTAGTAGTCGGGCGAGAGCCGGCCGGCCGCGGGAAAGGCGTTCTTGCGCCCCGACCAGAAGCGCAGCCGCTCCGCCTCCGAGGAGGAGACCGCGATGGCGGTGGCGCCGGCGCCGCGCAGCACCGCGTCGATCGCCACCACTTCGTCCGCGACTTCGTCCGCCGTACCGTCCGACTCGGCCAGCAGGATCGCCTCGGCGCCGAGGTCGTAGCCGGCCTTCACGAACGGCTCGACCGCGACCGTCGCCTTGCGATCCATCATCTCGAGTCCGGCGGGGATGATGCCGGCGGCGATGATGCCGGCGACCGCCGCCCCGGCCTTGCCGACGTCGTCGAAGGAGGCCATGACGACGCGCGCGAGCGCCGGCTTCGGCAGGAGCTTCAGCAGCACCTCGGTGACGATGAGCAGCAGGCCCTCGGAGCCGAGCGTGACCGCGAGCAGATCGAGGCCGGGCGCATCGAGCGCGCCGCCGCCGCCGCCGAGCTCGACGAGCTCGCCCTCGACCGTGCAGGCGCGCAGCGCGAGCACGTTGTGCACCGTGAGGCCGTACTTCAGGCAATGCACGCCGCCGGAATTCTCGGCGACGTTGCCGCCGATGGTGCAGGCGATCTGCGAGGAGGGGTCGGGAGCGTAGAAGAGTCCGAAGGGCGCGGCCGCTTCCGAGACCGCGAGATTGCGCACCCCGGGCTGCACGCGCGCCGTGCGCGCGGTGGGGTCGATGGCGAGGATCCGGTCGAAGCGCGCGAGCGACAGCACCACTCCGGCGGCGTGCGGCATCGCGCCACCGGAGAGCCCGGTGCCCGCCCCGCGCGCCACCATGGGCACGCCGAGCCGGCGGCACTCGCGCACCGCGGCGACGAGCTGCGCCTCGGTGCGCGGCAGCGCGACGACGAGCGGCTGACGGTGAAACACCGACAACCCGTCGCACTCGTAGGGACGCAGCTCCTCCTCGCCGCTCAGCACGCAGTCCGCCGGCAGCACGGCGCGCAGCGCCCCGGCCACGGCGCGCCGCTGCCCGGGCGGGGCCGCGAACTCCTCCGGCCCGGCGTTCATCGGGGTTGTCTGCGCCATGCCGCCATCCTACTCCTCCCTGAGCGCGCGCCTCTCAGGCGCGCACGCGCCGCAGGCGCAGCGCGTTGCCGATCACCGAGACCGAGGAGAAGCTCATCGCGAGCGCCGCGATGAGCGGGCTCACCAGCAGGCCCGTGAACGGGTAGGCGACGCCGGCGGCGAGGGCGATGCCGACGGAGTTGTAGCCGAAGGCGAACCACAGGTTCTGGTAGATGTTGCGCACGGTCGCGCGGCTCAGGCGCCGCGCCCGCACGATGCCGCGCAGGTCGCCGCCGATGAGTGTGAGCTGCGCGCTCTCCATGGCGATGTCGGTGCCGGTGCCCATCGCGATGCCGACGTCGGCCTGGGCGAGCGCCGGCGCATCGTTGATGCCGTCCCCGGCCATGGCGACCCGCCGGTGCTGGCGCTGCAGCCGCGCGACGACCTCGCGTTTGTCGGCGGGCTGGATCTCGGCGATCACCTCGTCGATCGGCAGGCCGCGCGCCACGGCCTGAGCCGTGGCGCGGCTGTCGCCGGTCAGCATGACGATGCGCAACCCTTCCGCCCGCAGCGTCTCGAGCGCATCGCGGGTCGTCTCCTTCAGCTCGTCGCCGATGGCGATCGTCCCGGCGAGACGCGCTTCCACCGCGAGGTACATGAGCGTGAAGCCCTCGGCCTCGAGGGCGCGCACTTCGCCCGCGGCGCCGCCGGTCTCGATGCCGAGCGAGCTCATGAGGGCCTCGTTCCCCAGGGCGAGCCGCCGGCCCTGCACCGCGCCGGTGACGCCCCGGCCGGTGAGCGCGGCGAAGGAGCCGACCTCGACGGCAGGCGCGCCGCGCGCGGCGGCGCCCTCGACCACCGCGCGGGCGAGCGGATGCTCGCTGGCG